>NZ_JBBNMZ010000008.1:0-129326 GCF_040098165.1 Collinsella sp. CLA-JM-H32 | reverse complement strand
CCGACGCCTGCGCGGCCGCCTGGGCCGCCTGGTGCCTGGCCGGGGCGGTCGCGCCGGCTGCCTCGGGGCCGCGCGCGCCTCCCTTGGGGGCGCCGAGGGCGGTCGCCGCCTTGCGGCTGCCTTGGGCTGCTTTCTTCGCCTTCCTCTGCCGCAGCCTTCCCGCGGCCTTCTTGGACGCGCGCCCCGCGTCGTACATGCCCGAGGCGCCCTCGAGCTCCTCCGAGTCGTCGAATTGGGAGACGGCCTCCCGGGCGATCGCCAGCTTCGCCGCCTCGACGCGCGAGCGCATCGCGGCCGCCGCGCGCCGGTCGCCGGCGGGTTGGGACAATTTGTCCCCGAGCCCGCCTTCCGGAGCATCGGGCTTGGAGGGGCGCTCCTTCGCCGTTGCGGCGGGGCCTCCCGCCTCGTCGAGCGGGCCGGCTCCCTCCGAGACGTTTCCCAGGGCGTCGCGCTCGGTCTCCGCGACGTCGCCCGCGGTGAGCACGTCGCGGCGCTGCGCCCCGACCACCTCGAGCATCCCGCCGCCCTCGCTCGGGCCGGCCATTCCTATTCCTCCGCCTCTCGCGCCGCCCGGCGCATCTCGCGCTCGGCGACCTCTGCGGGCTTGGTGTTCCACAGGTCGTAGAGCGGGCCTTTCGGGAAGTCGTCGGTGATGGGCACGCGGATCCCGGCGCTGATGAGCAGGCCCTCGCCGGGCTTGACGGCGTCGCCGATGTAGCCGCGCTCCGTGGCGGAGAGCTGGAGCATCTCCGCCCACGCGTCGAGGTCGGCGGTGGACTGCTTGTGCAGCAGGAAGAACTCGGAGTTGAGCACCATGTCGCGGGCCTCGGCGTTGGCCAGCATGTGGCTCGTGTTCTGGCTGATGCCGGTGCAGATGAGGCCGAACTTGCGCCCCTCGCGCCACAGGCGGGCGAAGTACTCGACCACCGTCGGGTGCGCGAAGAGGCTCTGCACCTCGTCGATGTAGAGCCATGTGTAGTTGGGGCGCGGCGGCGTGACCATCACGCGGTTGCGCACCATCTCGAGCGCCGTGATCATGCCGAACACGCGCATGTTCTGGCCGAGCCCGTGCATGTCGATGTTGGTGATGCGGTTGTCGAGCGCCACGTTGCTCTGGCCGTTGAAGAAGGAGAACGCGCCCTTCACGTAGCGCTCGTAGCGCAGCGCGATGTCGGCAGCCTCGGGCTCGGGCTGAGCGAGCAGCGCCGCGTGGAAGTCGCCGAGCGTGGGCAGGCGGCCGTCCCTCGCGCACTCCCGGTACGCCTCGCCGACGCAGCGGGCGATGATCGAGCGGTCGCGCTCCGGCAGGCCCTCGCGCCCCTCGGCCATGAGCGCGCTCGAGAGCGCGAGCACCGCGTCGGTCTTGTACGCGAGCTTGGCGGCGTCGGCGCGGTCCGCGACGTCGGCGGTGTCGAGGGGGTTGAGCACCGCCGAGCATCCCGGGGCGAGCTCGACGTTCGCGCCGCCGAGCGCGCCGACGAGGTTGCCGTACTCGCCGGCCGGGTCGAAGATCACCACCTCGTCCTCGGGGTGCGCGAGAACGGTGTTGGTTATCTCGCGCTTCACCGAGAAGCTCTTGCCCGAGCCGGGCTTGCCGCACACGAAGCCCATGGGGCTCGCCAGGCGCTTGCGGTCGCACAGCACCAGGTTCCCGCTCTCCTTTGACTGCCCGTAGTAGCCTCCGCCCGCCTCGTCGAGGCTCTGGCTGGCGAAGGGCATCTGCATGGCCACCTGCCCCGTGGTGAGGTAGCGGCTCACGGTGACGTGGTTGTCCCCGAGCGGGAGCACCGAGTTGAGAGCCTGGCGCTGCCGGAAGTGGAGCGGCTCGAGGCCGATCGTGCAGCCCTGCGCGACGCTCGTCACCTGCTGGACGCGGCGGTCGAGCTCCTCGAGGCTGTCGGCCCAGGTGTAGACGAGGCCCGTGTAGACGAACAGGCGCTCGGACTTGTTGCGCAGGAAGTCGAGCAGCTCCTCGGCCTCCTCCTTCGAGAAGCGCAGCTCGGGCGGCAGGATCTGGTAGTCGTAGCCCTTCTTCACGGCGCTCATCTGCTCGTCGATGATCTCCTTGTCCATCCAGTCGATCTGGCGCTTCACGAGCGCGAGCGCCTCGCTCTGCGCGATGGGCTGCACGTGCAGCGTCACGTTGAGCGGCAGCGGCAGGTCGATGATGGAGGCGAGGTAGGTCTCCTCGATGACCGACCCGAAGCTGCGCACGGCGAGCACCGCGCCGTAGCGCCCGTCGCTGCAAAAGCAGTCGGACCTGCCTTCGGGCTTGAAGTCGAGCGTGGAGGGCATGACGAAGTCCTTCGTGCGCGCGCCCGACGTCGGGGACAATTTGTCCCAGGAGAACTCGAAGCGCGACCCCGGGCGCAGCTGCCCCTGAAGGAGCTCGAGCCTCTCGGCGCCGTCGAGGGCGCGCGACGAGCAGCGTATGCGCGCGAGCGTCTGTTCCACGTCGCCCCGGATGCGCGCAAGCTTGGGCACCGCGGCGTCGACGTCGTCGGCGCCCACGGCGTAGGTCAGGTAGCGGTGGCGCACGAGGTTCGAGACGCCCTCGCGCATCTTGTCGTTGAGGATCCGGTTGTACTCTTCGGCGAGCCCGGCGGTGGCGCGCTCCCCGGGCTCGAAGAAGACCTTGCGGCCGACCTCGTCGGCGGGGATGGGCGCGTTCACTACCTGGAGCTGCACGTGGGAGTCCGCCGGGAAGTAGTTGAACAGCGAGCTCATCACGGTGAAGGCCGTCTCGCGCGCCTCCTTGCGCGCGGACTGGTAGCTGATGTCGGAGAACTCGACCGTCTGGCTGAACACCCCGGGCATCACCTGGGCGATGCCGTCCCTGTACATGGCGTCGTAGCCGACGTAGGCGGCCATCTCGCGCGAACGGTCGCGCTCCCGGCGGCGCCTCTGCCGCTCGGCCTCCGCGCCCTTCGAGGCGTCCTTGCGCCCGCCCGTGCCGCCGAGGAGCAGCCCGAGGGTGCTCGGGCGCTTCGGCCTATTCTCCTTGTTGGTTCTTGCTCGGCTCATAGAGCTCGGCTCCTTTCTTCCTGGTCCTGCGCCTCGCGCGCCGCCCCGGGCGGCCCGGGCGCGGCGAGCCCTCGGGGAGGCTCGCGGCGAGGCAGGGCTCGTACGCGAGCAGCTGCGGGGAAAGCTCGTGTGCCGCCAGGAGAGGCAGCAGCTCCTCGGCGCGCATGCCGAAGGGCCGCCAGAACCCGGCGAGCCAGAACGGCATGCTGCAGAGCATGATCGGGAAGGCCGCGTCCGCGACGTCGGCGTGCAGGCCCAGGTGGACGAAGGCCGCCGCCCCGACCGCGCTGCCGAAGCCGAGCGACACGCATGCGAGCGTGCGCAGGCTCATCTTCCCGACGATCTTCTCCTCGTACTCGCCGATGTCCTTCTGGACCGGTATCCGGAGCGCCATCCGCGACGCCCCCTATGCCGGCAGCCAGGACGTGTCCAGCTGCCCGAAGTAGACCGACGCGGCGATGATGATCGCGCCGCCGGCGATGGTGGATATGGCGGTCGCGATCTGCGGGCCGCCCTGCTGCTCCCTGATGGCCAGGCCGAGCGAGACCGCTCCCCACACGACCAGGAAGCCGCCGAGGAAGGTCACGCAGCCCGACACGAGCTTGATGACGTTTGCGAGCATGCTGCTCTCCTTTGCTTTCGGTTGACGATGTTCCTTGCTGTTCCTCCCCCGCGGCGGGGGAGGCCCGCGCCCTCCGCGGCCCCGTCACGAGGCGCCATCCTTCCGCCTGCGGTACTCCGCGAAGTCGAACGGGCCGCGGCGCGCGGCCTCCTCGAGCAGGCGCGAGCGCGGGTGGCGCTCGAGCCGGTACTTCCGGTCCATGAGCGGCATGCACCCGTTCACGAGCACGAGCGCGTCCTCGCGCGGCATGCGCGCCACCTCGGCGGGCTGTATGAGGTCGCGCTCGGAGATGCCGCGGTTCACGGTCCGGGTCCAGCCGGCGCCCCGCGAGTCGCTCTGCGTCTCGCTCGCCACCGTCTGCTTGCCGGCCATCTTGCTGATCTCCTCGTTGGTCTCGTTCGCCTTGCCGCCCAGGTAGAGCAGCGTGTCGCAGGCGTTCACGATGGTCTCGGCGTTGTTGTCGCCGTAGGTCTCCTTCAGCTGCGAGAGCGACTGGGCGATCATCGAGACGGCGATGTTCCTGCTGCGGGTGACGGCGATGGTCCGCTCGAAGTCGGGTATGCGCCCGATGTTGGCGAACTCGTCGAAGACGAAGTGCACCGTCGTGGGCAGCGAGCCGCCGTGCGCCTCTAGCGCCTCGGCGCAGAGCGCGCTCACGGCCGTATCCATGAGCAGGGCGAACAGGAAGTCGAAGGTCGAGTCGGTGTCGCTCATCGACGCGAAGAGCACGACCTTGGCGCCCTCGTCGCCCATGTGGGCGAGGTCGAGCTCGTCTTTGGAGGTGAGGTCGCGGACGGCACGGATGGACAGCGGCTTCAGGCGGACGTTGCAGCTCGAGAGCATCGACTTCATGGTGTCGCCGGCGGCCACGCGGAACTCGCGGTAGCTCGCGAGCGCGAAGTCGTCGGGGGGCGCGGGCTCGCGGACCTTGACCCACTCCCACGCGCCGTCCTCCTCGGCGAAGCCGCGCAGCGAACCGCCCTCCGCCGAGGCGCCGCCGCGCCTGACGTAGCGCTCGCCGGTCTCCAGCTCGCGGAACACCATGTCGAGCGGGCTCATGTAGCCCGGGTCGTCGCGGGCGTCGGCGAGCGAGAGCAGCGTGAGCAGCCCGTCGAGGTTCCGGTCGGCGGGCTCGCAGTGCATGACGAGGTAGGCCGTGAGCGCGGTGTAGACCAGGCGCTCGGCCTTCTCCCAGTAGGGGTCGCCCTTGTGGTCGGCCTCGCCCTCGGTGTTGGCGACGATGCCGCGGGCGAAGCGGATGACTCCCGCCTCGTCGCTTATGTAGGCTATGGGGTTGAAGCGCATGGAGCGCGTGAAGTCGATGGTGTCGAACGCGCGGATCTCGTAGCCGAGCTCCGCCAGCGCGCCGCCCATCTCGCGGATGAGCGTGCCCTTCGGGTCGGTCACGAAGAAGCTGGCGTTGGCCTGCAGGAGGTTCGGCTTGACGTAGTAGCGCGTCTTGCCGGTGCCGGGTCCTCCAACCACGAGCACGTTGTCGTTGGTGTCGGTGGAGAGGTCGAACCTGCGGCTCACGAGGCGGATGCGCGCGTTGTCGGTGAGGATGATGTTGTTGTCGGGGTCCTTGGGGTCGCCGAAGGGCGCGATGTCCTTGCGCGTGGCCCACCTGGAGCTACCGTGCTCCTCGCCGTCGCGCCGGGCCCCCTTGGTCCCCAGTGAGCGGGCCCAGGCGAAAAGTGCGCCGCACGCGCAGGCGGTCCCGGCGCACAGGGGAAGCGCCTCCGCGGAGAAGACGTGTCCCGCGCGGAGCGCTGCCGGGATCGCCGCCATGGCGGCCTCCGGGTCGAGGATCGGGTTCGCGCCCGACGCCGCTATTGCCGCGGCCGCTGCGTCTCCCATGGCGAACGCGGCTGCGGCCAGCGCGGCCGCCGCCTGCCACCTCATCTCTCGGGCCCCTCGATCTGGCGCGGGCCGCGGTCCCGGCCGATGTCCTGGCTGTGGGCCCTCGACGCCTCGCGCGCACGCTCCGCGCGCTCCGCCAGCCGCTCGGGCTCCTGGCGCCTCTCGGCGATCTCGGCTAGCCGCTCCCTCGCGCGGTCAGCGGCCTTGCCCGTCTCTTGCTCCAGCTGGCGGAAGGCCTCGTCGACCTCGGGGGCGTCCTCCACCTTGAAGAGCAGCCAGTCGCGGCCCTCGCCGGGGATGATGTGGTGCTCGACCGACGCGGCGCGCAGCTTGTCGGAGACGACCTCCTTGATCGTCGCGTACTCGGGAAGCCCAGAGAGCTCCTCGAGGCTGAGCTTCGCGTAGGTCGGCACGCCGTCGGCCGCGATGGCCTCGGCGCGCCCGCCGGCGATGGTCCCGCGGATTCCCGCGAGGCGCTCGGAGAGCTCCCTCGCGCTGCGCGCCATTGCCTCGGCGCCGGCCTCCTGGCCGATCCTCAGCATCCAGTCGAGCAGCTTGCCGCCCGCCTCGTCCCCGTAGTCGCTCGCCATCCCGCGCCTCCCTTCCAGTCGAGATGAAAAAGGGGCGCCTTCGCGCCCCGGTCGTCCCTATTCGGCCCCGACGGCCCTCTCGCGCGCCATTGGGGCGCGGGCTTCCTGCCCGGCGTGCGCGCGGCTCGCCTCGCGGGCGGACGCGGCGCGCTGCGCCAGCGGCTCGGGAGACTTCTCGTGCAGATGGGCCCACTCGCCGCTGCGGCACTGCTCCGGCGTCGCCTCGCACATGTCGCGCATGGCGCGCTCGAACCGCTCGGGCTCCTGGGCGATGGCGCCGAAGCTCCAGCTCTCGAAGCCGGTCCACGCGTCGCCGTCGCGCTTGAGCGTCCACCACTCGTCGCCGCCGTTCACCTGCTGGATGAACGCGAGGTCGCGGTAGCAGAACCCCTGGCGTATGGCCCAGTTGCCCGAGCCCAGCGCCTCGCGGAGCCTGTCGACGCTGTCCGTGCGGGAGAACTCGTAGGGGTACTCCTCGAGGAACGGGTCGTCCTGCCAGTCGAAGCCGCCGACCTTGAGCCAGCCGTTCTCCTGGCACTTCTCCACGAGCCCGTCGTGCTCGCGGCCGGTTATCCTCTCGAAGCCGTCCATGGGCCCTCCGCCTTTCGTTTGTTGCTTGGCGGGCGGCGTCCTCGCGATGGGGGCACGGTGCGAGTCGGAGCAGACGTGCGTGCTGGCGCGTCGGCGCCGCCCAAGACGTGTATAGCGATTTCAATTGCGTCGGAGGGCGGGGCCGCCCGCGATGGGTCGAGCTGGGTCGAGCCGTCCGCGCCTCCACGGGAAGCGCACAGGTCAGCCGCGCCGGCGCCTGTCCCTTCCGCCCAGGTAGACGGGCCTGCAGGTCTGGGAGATCCTGCTCGCGATGGCCTCTGCCGTGACGCGCTCGCCGCGCCTCGCGAGCCTGTCCGCCAGCGCGCCGGGCGCGTAGTTCGACGTGACGATGGTCGGGCGCATGTCCTCGTAGCGCGCATCGAGCACGCTGAACACGGTGCCGACGGACCATTCGGTCGCGTCCTCCTTGCCGAGGTCGTCGAGCACGAGGACGTCGCACTTGGCGTACCGCGCGACGGCGGCCTCGGTGCCGCCCTCGTCGAACGTCGCCTTCACGCGCTCGAGCATGCCCTTGGCGGTCGTGAAGGCGACCTCGTAGCCCGCCTCGGCGAACAGCCTGGCCATGGCGGAGGCGGCGTGCGTCTTGCCGGCACCGACGCCCCCGTGTATGTAGAGCCCGGCGCCACCGTTGCCCGCGAACGAGGCGATGTACTCGGCGAACTCGGGGCGGTCTGCCTCGGCGGCCCAGTAGCGCCTGGGGATGCCCGCGCGCGCGAGCACCTTCTCCCGGCGGGCCTCCTCCTCCTTGGCGGCGAGGTTGGCGCGCCTTCGCGCCTCGGCCTCCCGCTCGCTGACCGCGCCCTCGCACGGGCAGGGGGCGGCGGAGACCCAGGCGACCCTGCCTGCTAGCGCCGCGCCGAGCGGCTCGAGGGCGGCGCCGCAGTGCGGGCACGCCCTCGGCTCCGGCTCGTCGAAGGAGAGCCCGGCCGCACGGGCCTGCTCCAGGGTGATGAGTCCCGCTCGGTCCATCGGGCGCCCCTTCCTTATCTTCTGAAGTCCTTGTTGTCCCTTTTGCTTATTGGGTGGCATATCGTCAGGGGTTTCCCTGTCATCTCGTCAGGGGTTCGGGCTGCGAACCCTGACGGTTCGTCATCCTTGTTCGCGGTGAACCCTGTCATCTCGTCACCCTTTCGCGCCGGGAACCCTGACGAATCGTCAGGGGTTGCCAGCGCTCCGGGCGGCAGCCTCTCGCGCACGATGCGGTACCGCTTGGTTGCGTGCCCGCGCGCCGGGGCGTGCACGCCGCATTCCTCGATGAGGCCCTGCTCGAGCAGGTCGCGGATGGCGCGGTATGCGCTGCGCTCCTGCACGTTGAGGAACCGGGCCAGGCCGCCCTTGCTCTCGAAGTAGCCGCACCCGGCATCGCAGAAGCCGAAGATGCGCGCGTAGACGAGCAGGGGAAGGCCGGAGAGGCCCAGGTCCGCCATCATGAAGTGCCGTACCGTCGTGAACTCGCGCGGGGAGGGGCCGTCGCGCCCCCTCGGGCCTGCGGCCGCCATCGGCGCTAGCCCCTTCTGGGCGAGCCGACGACGCTGTTGCGCTCGACCCATGCGACGAGCTCGTCGTGCAGCACGATGCCGTCGCGCGTCTTGCCGCCGATGTAGCGGATTGGGAACGGGTCGTCGGGGTCTTTTGCGAGCCGGTACATGGCGTCGCGGCTGATGCGCAGCATCGCGCACGCCTCGTCGGCGCCGAATATCGCGTTGGTCGATGCGATGAGCCTCACCTGGCTCCTGCTAGTGCTCTTGGTCATGGTCGTCCTCGAGCTCCTTTCGTCTCGAGGCTCCCTCGCGTGCCCGGCCGCGGGCGGCTCCCGGGGCGGTCGCCGCCGTCATTTCCTGCCGCTCCTCGATTCGATGTAGGCGTCCACGGACGCCCTCGAAACCAGGAGCTTCCTTCCGAGCCTGTACGAGTCGATCTCTCCCGACCAGATGAGGTCGTACGCCTTGTTTCTGCTCGCCCTCATGTACTCCTGCATCTCGATCACCGTCATCCATTCGTCGCGGTCCTGGCTTCCCTCGGGCGCGGCGCATTCGGCTGCGCGTGCCATGGTTCCTCCAATCTTCCCGTGCGGCACCGCGCGGGCACGCCGCGCGACACCGTGTGCCTCTTCGTCTGCGCGACGATTGAACCGCCTGATGGCGATCTGCGCGCCCGACGGGAACGGAGACGGGTCGAGGTGGGTCGAGCTGGTCGGGCCTCCACGAAACGGCCATGAGCCACGTGCCTTAGCTCTCAGCTAAGTCCCTGAAAAGAAAAAGGCGCCCATGCGGGCGCCTGCCTAGGATCGAAGATTGTTCGGTTGTGGTCGGAATGCTCGTCTTCCGCGGTGCTGTCGTCCGGGGTCCGGCATCTGTCGTTCGCCTCTTCTGTCGTGTTTGATGTTGCGTGTTCTGCGAGCGACCTTGCGCGGGCCTGCCGGCCCGTTGCCCCAGGTGCACCCGGATAAATGGTACCCATCCGTTGGGACATGGCCTGTTGCGGTTGGCGATTCGGCTGAGCGGGAGCAGACGAACGGCGAAGGTATGCGCAAGGACGCCCCGTAAGGCTCGGTGGCCTTTGCGTTGCTTTTTTGGAACCCATCTGCAATACAAGAATTCCCTTGCTAGGCTGGGTTCTTCTCCGCCATTGCTAGATGGCGAATCCCCAAAGCCGGCGCGTCACGCCGCGAGCGGACCTTCTTATCGAGCGGAACAGAGAAAGAATGGGCTCGTAGCTCTTCTCGGAAGAGCCGCTTCTCGTCCCCCTAAGCAGGACGGCATCGTCAGTCCCGAGGATGTAGCTCCAGTAGAAACCGTCGTAGATCATCCACGGGCTTTCCCCGCGCTCGCCATAGTGGACGCCTTCGCCGATGGTGGCATAGGGCGCGAGCTTGGCCGCGGCAACCCTGAATCTGGCGGCGGGAAGGTCGCGTTTCCTGGAGACGTACTCGATTTCGCACCAACCCGTGACCAGATCGCAGCTCATGTCTATGTTGTCCTCGAGGGCAGGTCCCCACGTCCAGAACCGCGCCCACGTCGCCTTCTTGCCGACGCCTCCCGCAAGGGGCTCCTCACGGGAGACGGGCGCGGGGAGAAAGCCCACCTTGGGTTCGCCGTCGGCACCGTTGTACCATCGGGCGTAGGCGAAGCGGGTCCCGTAGAGCTTTGCGACCTGCTCGTCTTCGCGTGCCGCGAAAAGGCGCTCGAACGGTTCCGACTCCTCCTGCGGGATCAGATAGCCCCAAAGGTTGGGGCAGGCGATGTCCGTGTGGCCCTCCGGCCCGTATTCGGCCGGGTAGAACGTGCCGTCTGCCTGGTCCTGAAGCGTCTCGATTGCGTCGAGGATTGCGTCGTCTTCCCAAAACCAGCTGTCGCGCAGGCCCAGATACGCGCCCATGGCTATTTTCCCTGTTGCTTGGCGGGGAGGGGCTTGTCCCACTTTGCGGTATCGGGATTCCAAGCGGCTGTGAAATCGTCGTCCATTCCCTCGCAGGTGAGGCTTACGTTCCCTGCGGAGGGTTCAGGCTCCAGCTCGAGGAGAACTCGGTTGCCGCCCCTGCCGGTATTGAGCTCGAAATCCAGGGAGAACGAGAGCCCCGCGGCTTCGAACCCGCAGTATACGCTTAGAATCTCGGCGTCGAGGGCGGGTACGTTCTCATAGCTGAACCTGAGCTTCGGCGGGATGGTATGTGCCGGCAGCGCCTTGAAGAGGATGCCGGCAATGGTGTCGGCGATGATACCATCGTGCTCGTCTCGCCAGTCGCGGTTCTCCGGTGAGGCCTCGTCGTCGAACATCCCGTTTGCAGCGGCGTCTTTGCGGTGCCGGACGTCGTAGTCGAGGACGAACGGCAGCCCTTCTTCCTTATAGTACGCATTAAACTCACATCTCGTTTGCCATTCAAATTGTGCAGGGTTCATTTTCTCACCCCCTTTCGTTCCCGGGGGCGGGTTGGTGTTCCCCTTTCGGCTGCCCTCCACGGAAGCACCGAAATTTTGCCAACTCAAACAGCAAACTTTTTTCAAATTTTTTTGAGGACAGCAAAATGCGCCCGTCTGCAAAATGCAAACGGACGCAAAGGAATTAAAAAATGTATTTATATGATTATACAGTTCATATTCATGGGTAGAAATTTCCCCGGCGGTGGTCGGGCTTTTTTTGATATGTCAATGACCGTCGGATTTTGTCGATAGGGTATGTGCTTCATGGCGGCTACCTCCTTTTAGCCGCCGCTTTTAACAGTGATACCGCGTCATTTCATTAGAAGATAAAAAGAAACGGCGGCTTTGGTTTTTCAAAGCTGCTGCGGAAATCAAAGAACGACAAGCAACAGTTCTGATTTTGCTCCAATATGGTTATTGGGGGCACAAATTAAATCAAAAAAGAGCCGATAACAGCAGTATTTCAAACTGCATATTATCGGCTCTGCGTCTGTGCGTCTGGCTCTTTTAATTAAATTATTTTTGTTGTTTTTTGGCTTTATTATATGTATTAGCTAACTGTCCACAAGCTGCTTTAATCTTTCTACCATGAGAAACTCTCATGGTAACTTCAAGTCCTGTTTGCTCTAATTGATGTTTGAACGCAACCATTTCTTGTTTTTGTGGTGCTCTAATTTTTGAATTACTCGTCGGGTTGTATTGCAGCACGTTAATCATAACATTTTTGCCCTTAAACCATTTTGCAAGTTGCTTTATATCTGAGGAACGGTCATTTATACCTGGTAAAAGCAAATACGCAAATACCACTTTTCGATTATGCCTTTGTGAATAGGACAATGCTTGCTTAACAACATCTTCAATAGCGTACATGTGCATATGAGGAATGATGCAGTTTCTCGCAGCCTGTGTTGCTGCATGTAAAGATATTGTCAACTGAATTTTTAGATGTTCTTCGCGCAATTTTTTTAATTGATTAACTGGACCAACTGTTGATACGGTAATGCCGTCGGTTGGAAAGTTAAGTCCATTTCTATCTCGAAGAATATGGATTGCTGCAATCAAGTTGTCGTAATTGAATAAAGGTTCTCCCATTCCCATAAAAACGATACGATTTACTTTTTGACGTATCAATATGACCTGCTGCACAATTTCAGATGGTGTTAGATTACGAACGAAACCATTGCGTCCGGACTCACAAAAAATACAGCCAACAGAACAACCAACTTGCGTACTTACGCAAACAGTCCCACCATCTCGCCGTTTAATAAAAACCGTTTCGATATACCTGTTGTCTTTCAATTCATAAACATACTTTTCAGTATCGCTACTTTTATAGACTTTTTTTGTTGATATTGATAGATTTTTTTGTGAAATGGCTGTTTATACAATTCCGCATATAAGGCTCTTGCTTTATCCTCTCCAATTACTTCCGACATTTCTTTGTAAGTAAATCCGTATGGGTCATTCAATATTTCCGTAAGTGTACTTTTAGGTAAGTGTTTCATTTAATATCCTTCCTTTTGTTTTTCAGAGTTTTTGATTATGATTTCTAATTTTTCAAAAAAGCCCATATTGAAAATGGGAAAAATCTTTTTTGATTTCAATGCTTATCGAATACGCATGCTATGTAACATAAACATTTCCCCCTTTTAATAATACTATACAAGACGATATGAGCAGGACATAAAAAAGTTGGAAGCCCCTCCTGCATGCATATCCGCGGATTAGGCCGACAATAGAGGTGTCCAAACCGCCAGCGGCCACGCCGCATTCATGGAAGGGGCTTCCGATGAGCAATGCTACCACTTTCGTAGGGCTAGACGTGCATGCCAGGCCGGTGAAGGCCTGCGCGTTCGTCCCGGAAACGGGCGAGACGATCAGGAAATCGTTCGGCTACGAGCCCGGCGAGATCGCCTCATGGGTGTCCTCGCTGCCCCAGTCCGCCAGATGCGTCTACGAGTCGGGAGTGACGGGCTTCCACCTTTGCCGCGAGCTGAACGCGATGGGCGCCGCCTGCGTGATCGGAGCCGTTTCCAAGATGCACAAGCCCGCCGCGGACCGCGGCCGCAAGACCGACAGGCGCGACGCGCAGTTCCTCGCGGTGCAGCTGGCGCTGGGCGTGGTCACCGAGGTGCACGTGCCCGATGCCGAGTGCGAGGGCGCGCGGGATTTGGCGCGGGCGCTGGCCGACGCGCGCGACGACGCCGTGCGCGCCAAGCAGAGGCTTTCGAAGTTCCTGCTCAGGCACGGGCTCGTCTACGACGAGAGGAACGCCGCCGGCCAGAGGCGCAACCGCTGGACCGGGGATTTCTGGGCGTGGGTGGGCCGCATCGACCTCGGGGACGCCGCCGCCATGGCGACGCTGGACCACTACTGCGAGCGCGTGCGCGAGGCCGACGCCGCCAAGGCCGCGCTCGAGGCGAAGGTCAAGTCGCTGGCCCAGCAGCCTAGATGGAAGCCGACCTGCGACGCGCTCAAATGCCTCAAGGGTATAGACGCGGTCACCGCGGCTTCGATCGCGTGCGAGGCCGACGGCTTCGCGAGGTTCGCCACGGCGTCGGGCTTCGCGGCGTGGGTGGGCCTGGTGCCCTCCGAGCACTCCAGCGGCGAGTCCCGATTCCGCGGCGGGATAACCAAGGCCGGCAACAAGCACCTGAGAAAGCTGCTCGTCGAGGCCGCCTGGCACTACAAGGGAGCGTCGAGGTCGCCGAAAGACCTGGCCAAGGGGCAGGTAGTCGACGCAGCGACCAGGCGACACGCCAACGCGGGCGTGAGGCGGCTCGTCGACAGGCGCCGCTCCATGGACGATGCGGGCAAGCAGAGCAGCGTGGCCAACGTCGCGGTGGCGCGCGAGCTGGCCTGCTGGTGCTGGGCCGTGGGCCGAATGGCGGAAGGCGCCTAGCGGGAGCGCCGCGCACATATCCGGGTCTTTCCCGGAATTCCCGGGCTCGACGGGCGTCGGCCTCCATCCTCGGATTTTTTTCGTGCGGCGGCGAAGCCGCCACGCACGCCAAAAGACAGACGAGACGGAGGGGCCGGCCGTAGCAACGAGATGCACCGGCGCATTCTGCGCGATGGGCGAATATTAAACTGCCAGACGGGCGTCGATCCGACACGCGCTGTCAACGGGGATTGCGGAGGAGATAGATTGGGCCAAGGGCGAACGAAATCGCCCTTGGCCCTTCATTGCCTATTGACAATGTCCTGCTCATATTATAAAAGGCGCCCACGAGGACACCTACAGGCTATCTTCGAACTACTTGGTTGGGGCAGACGGAGGAAAAAAATAGGGCAGAATCGCTCTCATGATCCCGCCCCGCAAACCCGAGGGTTTCTAACTGGCTCCATTATTCCGGGCTTCTCAGTTCTGTCATTGACCCAGGTATCATCCGTCTCCTATAGCGAGTGAATATAAAAATAGGGCAGAGTCGCTTGCGCAAGTCCGCCCCTAAAACCGTGAAGGTTTTGCTATCTGCAGGCTATTCTACCAACCCGAGCGATTCTGTCAACCTGCGAAGGAACTCGAGCGCGGAGCGAGCTGCGGCGTCGGGCCCCTTGTCGGGCAGCGCCTCGGTTTCGCCGTCGGCCCTGGCGAACATCTCGGCGAGCTCGGATGCGGCGCGCGAGCGCGAGGAGCCCTCGGGTACCAAGCCGGAGTGCGCCACGAGCACGGTCGCGACCTCCTGCATGGCCGTATTCCCCATCCACTTCCTCCTGGTCGCCTTGGGAATCCCCACGGCGGCGACCCTTCGGGAGACGCCGCTGGACGCCGAGCCCCGGGCGGCGCCCCTCTCGGCGAAGCAGTTGATCAGGCACGAGCCGTGCGCGGCGCAGTTGCGGACGGACTTCACGCGCTTGAGGTCGTAGTGGGAGGCCTCGAGGCGCCTGTCGCCCCATCGCCTGGCGCAGAAGCGCACGAAGTCGATGAGGGTGCCGAACGAGGTGAGCTCAAGGAAGGCCCAGGCAGGCATGTCGCCGGAGTACTTCGCGTAGAGGCTCGAGCTGTAGGGGCTGCGGCCGCTCATCTTGAGCTCGCGCAGGCGGTACTCCCTGTTTGCAGTGGTAAGCGATGCCATGTAGTCGGCCACGATGGCGTAGCCGTCCTCTCCACGGTCCTCCATCTCGCGAAGCAGTGTCACCTTCTGGAAATGCTCGATGTCGAGCGTCATGCCGAGCAGGGCGTGGCGCAGCTCCTGGTCGAGCGCCGCGAGCAGGCGCAGCTGGCCGAAGTCGAGGTCTACGTAGCGGCCGTCGCGCGGGCCTCCCTCGTATTTCGAGAAGAGTTTGCGGTAGGATGCGAGCTTGAAGAAGTTGCACTTGTCGCGCAGGTAGTCCGCGGCCTCTTCCTCGGAACACAGTTCGAAGGCTACGCCCTTCTGCTTGAGGTGCTCTATCTGCTGCTCGATCGTGAGGATCGGCTTCCTATCGTGGGGTTCGGCCATGCTCGGTCTCCTGTCATTGATTTGAGAATCCTATTCTACCAGCATGTTTGCCCTGAATCCTGAAGGCCCGTTCGCCAACTCATAAGCAAGCCACCTGAGACTACTCACTTTGTTCACGAATGGCGAAGACCTGCGACCTGGGGTTTTGCAAATGGCGCGCAAGCCACCCGCGTTAATTCACTTGCGATTGCAGCTGGCGGCTTGCGGGCAAAAGGGCGGTTGAGTTTCAAAACGGGCGTTTTCGGCGCCATCGAGCCTCCAAAGGCGACCCGCCGCGCACTTTGGGACAAAAACAAAAACTCAAAGCCCTGAGTTTGAAAAAAGTTTTTGAGGTTGTCCCAGCTTTTGTCCCCGAAGCCGACGAAACGCGACATCGCGTCATTCGGCGGCACGCGTTCCGTGTCGATGCCGAAAACTGGGTGTAACTGGAGTGACGGGACGGCAGAACCGACGCCATCGAATGGGAGTAGGCTGACAGGGTTCTGACCTGCACTTTTGAGTGCCGCACTGTGCTCCTGAGTTTCGTTTCGTACGAGAGTTACGGCAAAACCACCAGCGACATTGGTGAGTAAACTCGATTATCGAGCCTCCGTTCCCATGTTGGAACGGAGGCTTTTTCTTTGCCTTTTTACTCTCTTTCACCTGCGATTTCGCGATTTACTCCCCGTGTTTCAAGATGGAAGCGTTTGGTTGCGAGCCACGCCGCTGTGAGGGCCTGAGTCGTCAGGCCCCGCACAGGGGGACCGCGATGGTGGCCACCGCGCCGCCCGAGGGGCTGTTGGCGAGCGAGACGGAGCCCCCGTGGGCGCTCGCGGCCTCGGAGGCGGCGTGGAGGCCGAGCCCGTAGTGGCGGCCTCCGTCGCGCGAGGAGCGGGAGGAGTCGTCTGTGAAGAGGCGCTCGCAGCCGTGTTCGAGGGCGGCGGGAGAGAAGCCCGGTCCGTCGTCGGACACCTCGATGACGAGGTGCCCGCCCGCGACGTCGCAGGAGACCGCCACGCGCGAGCGCGCGTGCTCGGCGGCGTTGGCCACGAGGTTCGCGGCGGCTCGCGCCAGGGCGGTTCGGTCGAGTGGGGCCTCGGACGCGCCCGCGACAGCGGGGCCCGTGGCCGCGTCGAGCGTCACGCCTCGCGCCCGGGCGATCTGGGCGGCCTCGGCGAGGACCTGCTCGCAGAGCTCGGCCGGCCGCATGGGGGCCCTCTCCGCCCCGCCGGACCCGCGCGAGGCCTCGATGAGCAGGCGCACGTAGCCGTCGAGCCTTTCGACACTGCCGGCTATGTCGCGCGCGGCGGCCGCGAGGTCGGCGTGTTTCTCGTCTTCCAGCTCCTCCGCCACGAAGTCGGCGTTGGCACGCAGCACGGTGAGCGGCGTCTTGAGGTCGTGGGCGAGCGACGCCACCTGCTCGCGCTGCCCCCGCTCCGCGGCCCAGCGGGCCTCGAGCGACTCGGCGAGGGAGGTCCGCATGGCGTCCATCGCAGCGAGGACGTCGTTCATCTCGCGCACGTTGGTGCTGCCGACCGCGAAGTCGAGCTCCCCCGCGCCGACGCGCCCCGCCGCCTCCGCGAGCGGCGCCATCTTGCGCGAGATCACGCGGCTCGCGCGGCGCGCCACGAGCGCGAGCGCGAGCGCGCTTCCCGCAGCGGCGCCGACGAGCATGAGATTCTGCGGGTTGGGAAGCAGGCCGGCGAGGTCGCGCGAGACCCACTGCGGCAGGTACTCGCTGACGAGTGCGCAGGCCCCGCCGCCCTTGAGCGGGAACGCGGCGTAGGTGAGGCCCGAGCCCCCGCCCTCGATCTCCACTGTGCCCGGATCCGCGGCGAGTGCCGCACGGGCCATTTCCGTCGCGTCCTCGAGCCGCGTGCCCTTGAGGTCTGTCATCAGCACGTATCCGTCCTTGTTCAGGATGAGGTAGCGGTACGCCGTCGGCACGTCCTGCTGCCCGCAGACGCCGTCGCGTGCCAGGCCCTCCGCGACCTCGCGCGCATTGGCAGGCCCCCAGCTTGCCTCGTAGACGAAGCCCGCGTTGATCGCCGCGGAGAGCGCCATGAACGAGGCGAGCCACGCCGTGGCGACCGCCGCGAACGCGTAGGCGAAGTAGCGCGCGATGACGAAGGAGAGCGGCATGCCCCCGCGACCTCGCGCCCCGGTCCTCAGAGCTGCCACTTGTACCCCATCCCCCAGACGGTCGCGATCGGATCGGCGCCGGCCTCGGAGAGCTTCCTCCGGGCGCGGCTGACCTGCATGGATATGGCCGCATCGTCGGCGTCGCTCTCCCAGCCGAGCACTGCCTCGCGGATCTGCGCGCGGCTCATGACCTGCCCGGGGTGGCGGGCGAGGTACTCGCAGATGGCGTACTCGGTGGGCGTGAGCGGCACGTCCTCGCCGCCCACGGCGAGGACGTGCGCCCCGAGGTCGATCCGCACCTCCCCGAAGGAGAGGGCGTGCGAGCGCGGCCGGCGCTCACGGCGTAGATGGGCCGCGACCTTGGCGCGCAGCTCCGCGGCCCCGAAGGGCTTGCGGACGTAGTCGTCGGCGCCCAGGCCGTAGCCGGCCACGGCATCCTCCTCGGCCACGCGCGCGGTCAGGAAGACGATGGGCCCGTCGAAGTCCGGGCGGATCTGCCGCACGAGCTCGAAGCCGTCGAGCCCCGGCATCATGACGTCGCAGAGCACGAGGTCGAAGCGCGAGAGGTCCATCCCCGGGACCGCCGTCGGGTCCGCTGTCTTGACGACCTCATGGCCGTCGCGGCCAAGGACGCGCGCGATCGCGTCGAGGATCGCCCGTTCATCATCCACTGCCAGTATCCTCGCCATGTTCGACCTCCTGAAACTCCCTTCGGCATTGTACTTGCGCCGCGCTCAGCGGTCCAGAGCCCCGCGCGCAGCCGCGGGCGCGGCCGCCCACATGGCGATCTCAGGGTTGGGAAGCACGCGGTCGGCGATCGAGCGCAGCGCCGACCCCCAGCCGGCGTCGAGCAGGGCATTCCCGCCCAGGACGAGCGCTGCGGAGAGGAGGGCGAGCACGGCGGCGAGCGGCTTCCTACGCATCTGCCCTCCCGTCCTCGAAGCGGCGGAACCAGGCGAGAAGGACGGCGCCGGCTGCCAGGGCGAGCACGAGGCTGGCGAGCGCAGTCGTGAGGAGAGGGGCCGCCGCGCGTGCGGCGTCGATGAAGGCCTCCACCCCGAGCGACCCCAGGCGCGCGGGCCAGGCGAGCGGCACCCAGCTCAGGGGCGTCGCCAGGGCACCGGTGAGCTCGCCGGTCATGAGGCCGTGCGCAAGTCCGCCCACCGAGAAGAACGCGAGGAGCACCCCCGCCGCGCCGGCGCCGATGGCGGCGTTGCGGCCGAGGCGCAGGGCCACGCCGAGCCCCAGCGCGTAGAGGGGCAGGCTGCCCAGCACGATGCCCGCCCAGGCGGCCGCAAGCGGAGCGGGCCCGAGCGGCAGGCGCCCGGCGACGGCGAGCACGGCCCCGAACACGCCGAGCGCCACGGCCAGCGCGCCCGCGCCGAGCGCCGCGAGGGCGAGCAGCTTCGCCGCGACGGCGCGCCCGCGCGAGGGGACCGCCGTGAGGTTGGCGAGGCGCCCGGCAGCGCGCTCCTCGTCCACGGCGAGCCCGCAGACGATGGCGGACATGAGCGGCATGAGGGCGCCGAGGAACTGGGCGTAGGCGTCCGCGCCCAGCGCCGGGTCCCATCGGGTTACGGAGAAGTACTCGCCGCAGGCAAGACCGGCTGCCAGGCCGCAGACGAGGTGCACCACTGCGAGCGGGGAGCGCGCCAGGCGCAGGGCCTCGGAGAGCAGGGCCCGCGGGAGAGTCATGCGCGGCGTCGGGTCGGAGAGTCGTGTCATGGCCATCACCTCTCCTCGGAGCGCGCGAACCAGGCCGCGCCCGCCGCCGTGAGCGCGGCGAACGCGAGCGCGCAGACCGCAAGGCCCGCCAGTGTGAGCATGCCGTCCGCCGTGAGCGCCCCGCCGAGCGCCATGTCCGCCGCGAGTGGCTCGCCGCTCGGCAGCACGGGGATGAAGCTCGTGGGGATGACCATGCTCGCCGACGGCGGAAAGAGCTGCGGCAGCGGCATCAGCGACCAGGCGAACCCACCCACGAGCTGCGTGGCGAGCGGGCAGAAGATGCCCGCGAGCATGCCGAGCCGCGCCGTGAGGAAGAGCCCTGTGGGGATCATCCACGCCGCGGTCACCGTGTTGGCGAGCGCGCAGAGGAGCATCGTGAGCGTGCCCGCGGCCGTGAGGCCCTGCGAGGAGAACGCCGATCCCGTGAGGTAGATGCCGAAGACCACGAGGTTCGAGAGCGCGCAGAGCGCGAGGCACCAGAGTGCCTTGGCCCACCAGGCGCGCCCGAGCGGGAAGCCCAGGCCCAGAAGCCCCCGCATCCGCGTGCGCGCGTCCGCCCGCGCGACGCACGCCACCACGAGCGAGAGAGACACGGGCAGGAAGAGCGCGTACCAGTAGTTCCACGCGCTGAAGATCTGCACGCCCCGGTAGGGCATCGCGCCGAGCAGCGGCATCGGCAGCGCCATGAGCACGGCCAGGCGAACCGGTGCCGCGTGGCGCGACTTCAGGGCCTCGGCGCGCAGGCCCGCGAGCAGGCCGCCTTTCTCGCCCGTCATGCCGCCACCTCCCCGCGCGCTCGTCGTCCTTCCCGACAGACGCTCATGAAGAGTTCCTCGAGGTCCTGCCCGGGCCGAAGCGCATCCTCGTAGGCGAGGCGCCCCCCGTAGATGATGCCGATGGTGTCCGCCATCTGCTGCACCTCGGAAAGGATGTGGCTCGAGACGATCACCGTCGTACCCGCCGCCGCGAAGCCGCGGATCTGGTCGCGCAGCTCCTCGATGCCGATGGGGTCGAGTCCGTTGGTGGGCTCGTCGAGCACAAGCAGGCGTGGCCGAGCGATCAGCGCCAGCGCGAGCCCCAGGCGCTGCCGCATGCCCATCGAGAAGCGCCCGGCGCGCTTCTTCCCGGTGTCCGCGAGGTCCACGGCGGCGAGCACCTCATCTACGCGGCTCTCGGGAAGGCCCAGCAGCGTGGTGCGCACGCGCAGGTTCTCGCGCGCGGTGAGGTTGGGGTAGAGCGGCGCCTCCTCGATGAGGCTGCCGATTGCGTAGAGGTCCTCGCGGCGCCAGGCGTGCCCGGCAAAGAGGATCTCCCCGGCCGTCGGCCGCAGCATCCCGCAGATCATCTTGAGCGTTGTCGACTTGCCGGCGCCGTTGGGGCCGAGCAGCCCGTACACCTCGCCCTCGCGGATATGAAGGCTCACGTCGGCCACGGCATCCTGCGCCTGGTCGCCGCGGCCGAAGCGCTTGGTGAGCCCGCGCGTCTCGAGCATGTAACCCATGGGTTCGTCCTTTCTCTTCCGGGCGCGCGGGCCGAGTCGCCGTGCCCGCGTGCCTTACCTTTCGGGTTCACCATCCATGGTGGGGCTCGTTTCTAACGAAGCTGTAACGGCCGTTGGGCTCTTTTGGCGCCAGCCCTTCTCGAACCGTACGCCGCTCATGGTATTTCTATCGTGATAATAAGGACGGAGGTGCCCGTGGCACGCAATAAGTGCCCGGAGGAGACGGTCGAGAAGATCAGGGGTGACGGCCCAGCGAGTGTTATTTTGCGAGCTAGGCGCATTGAAAGCGACCTTTCGTGGTATAAACTACTTGCCGGAAGCCGCGGCTTTCAGAGTACGGCTTACGTGTACGTTTAACCTCCGTGGGCGACGGGGTGCCGCAAGGCGTAGAATATCGCCCACCTGTAGGGGCCTGCAGCGATGCGGGCCCCGCTTCGTATGAAGGGGGCGTAGCCGATGAAGATCGTATCCATCTCCCAGGACTTCTTCGACCTCGCCGATGGCGACCGCGAGCTCATGCTTAAGCGCGATCGCCCCTGCATCGTGGTGGTGAGGCTGCGTTTCCGCGGGAAGCGCAGGGACTTCGCCGTGCCGCTGCGTTCCAACATCGCCCCCAACGTGCCCAAAGACCAGTACTTTGCGTTGCCACCCCGCCCCACGACGCGCCCCGGCTGCCGCCACGGCATCCACTACATCAAGATGTTCCCCATAACCAAGGCCTACCAGCGCCGCTTCAGGACCGAGGGCTCGGCCTACTACGAGACGCTCCAGCGCATCATCGACGGCAACACCAAGCGCATTGTCTCCGAGTGCCAGGCAAACCTCGACCGCTACGAGCGCGAGGGAAGGCCCCGCTTCGCCGTCGACATCGACCGCATCGTGGGGCTGCTGGAGGGCGAGAAGTAGGGCACCTCGGCTCAGTCTCGAGCCATGCGGAGTCGCTCCGCATTTTTGAACGCCGCGTGTGCGTCTCAAATACTTGAGAAACAAGCTGTGAAGTGCGGTGGCGCGCCCGTGCCCGTGCATGGCCGTCACCATCAGCGTCTACGCGGCGTCGGCTTCAAGTGGAACTGGCGCCGCTGCTGTATATGGTTTGCCTTGCTGCAAATAGCGATCAATGCCCGCGATGTTTCTGCTTGTGCTTCAACTTTCGCTGCTCGAAGCGCGTCTCCGCCTCATCCGCGCGACGCTGACTTCTTGCTTGAGCCGACTCCCGCTTCATCGCTTCCCGCTGTGCCGCGAGCGCCTGTTGTGCCTTGGTGCTCACCGCGGGCCGTTTAAGGGCTTTCGCTGCCTCGCGAGCGCGCCGCTTGGGGTTCTTCGCGGGCTTGCTCGCCTCGGTCGGATCGTGGCCGAAGAACGAGAGTTTCGCCCATTTGTTGACAACGAATCGCAGGATCTCCTCATTGGACGGTTCTGCGCCGAAGACGATGCGGGCGACGCGGTGGAGGTTGTCCGCTCCGACATCAGCCCCGCGCTCTTTGTCCACACCGGCCCAAACCTCGTGGGCGTGGCGGTCCAGGGACTCTAGCGGAGGCGGGGCGTCCTGTCCCAAAAACAAATGCAAAAGACGAGCGCTTCTTGCCGCCCAATTGGCAAGAAGCGCTCGTCTTTTCTTAACGCGTTGTATGGCGGAGAGAGCGCAGGTTACGCGAGCGCCCTTCTTGCCAGCTCGGCCGCGCCGAGGATTCCCTGGTCGCCGCCGCAGGCCGGGGCGCAGATGTAGCTCTCCATGTCCTTAAGCTCGGCGGTCTGGATGTAGCCACCCAGATATTCGAGGGTCTTCTTGCGGACGATGCCGTAGAGCTGCTCCTGGTGCATCACGCCGCCGCCGAGGACGATGCGGCGAGGCGAGTACATGAGCACGAGGTTCGCGCACATCTGCCCCAGATAATCCCCCTCGAGCGCCCACACCTCATCGTTGCCCGCGAGCTCGGCCGCGGGCTTTCCCCAGCGCGCGGCAATGGCGGGGCCGGAGGCGAGGCCCTCGAGACAGCTCGCGTGGCTCGGGCAGACGCAGCGTCCCTCCTCGGTGGGACGGGTCCTTACCAGCATGTGGCCGGCCTCGGGGTGCAGCATGCCGTGAAGGAGCCTGCCCGCGCACATGACGCCCGCGCCCACGCCGGTGCCGATGGTCACGTAGACGGCGTCCTCGAGCCCCTTGCAGCAGCCGAAGACCACTTCGCCGAGGCAGGCAACGTTCACGTCCGTGTCGTAGGCCACCGGAATCCCGAGGGCGTCGGCGAACGCGGCGCGAAGACCATGGCCTCGCCACGCGAGCTTGGGCGTCTGGAGGATGGAGCCGTAGCGCTCGTCGTTGGGGTCGACGCAGGTCGGGCCGAAGGCGCCGATGCCCAACGCGTCCACATCGCGGGCGGTGAACCACTCGATCATCTGCGGGACGGTCTCGGCGGGCGTAAGCGTCGGGATCTCCATACGGTCGAGGACCTCGCCGTCGCCGGACACCACGGCACAGACCATCTTGGTCCCGCCGGCCTCGAGGGCGCCGAGCCCCATTTGCTTTTCGCTCATGTGATCCTCCTTACAAAGGGACGCCCGCAGTCATGGTCAACCGCGGGCGCCCATAACGTTGGCTTGTTTCGAGGCGACCCTACCTGGGCACGCGGTCCTGCCTTGCGGCAAACGGGGCGAGCACGGCGTGCGGCTCGCTTTGGTACCAGTAGGCGACGGTGGAGATGTCGTCCTCGCGCTCGTAGAGCTTGATGTCGTCGTTGCCGAGGTCCTGGAACGTCACGCGCAGGTCCTCCTTGAACGAGATCGGGTCGGGAAGGTGCCACCTGTAGAGGCCGTGCCTGGGCAGCGCGTCGTCGTTGGTCGCGA
This sequence comes from Collinsella sp. CLA-JM-H32, assembly GCF_040098165.1. Classification (NCBI taxonomy): domain Bacteria; kingdom Bacillati; phylum Actinomycetota; class Coriobacteriia; order Coriobacteriales; family Coriobacteriaceae; genus Collinsella; species Collinsella sp. CLA-JM-H32. The sequence goes on along the minus strand of NZ_JBBNMZ010000008.1, from coordinate 106,068 downwards.
GCATCGGGTTCGGGTTCGGCTTGCCCGCGCTGAAGCGGTCGCGCGTGGCGTCGCGCGTCGAGCGGTACGGGTAGCCGGCGAACAGCGTGTTGAAGCACTGCGCCTCGGGCAGCGCGTGGGGCGGCCTGTCGAGGAAGGCCCAGGCACCGCCGAAGTAGTCCTCGGCTCCCGTCGAGGTGACCGTGGGGAACTCCTCGTCGCCGTCGAGGAAGAACTTCATCTCGCCCTCGCCCCACCAATAGCGCTCCAGGGCGCACAGGGCCATGTAGGTGCCGACGTAGTAGCCCTTGCCGCGCACGCCGTCGAGCACGGTGTAGTCGACGCCCCTGTGGGTGCTGCGCTCGCGGTTAAAGCGGGCGTGGAAGTACATGGCGTCGTCCGGCACGTCGGTGAGCGCGTAGTTGAACGTGTAGAAGATGTACTTAATGAACCCGGGGTGCTCGCTCGTAAGCGTGACCTTGGCGTGCTTCCTGAAGGGCATCTCGAAGTAGCAGTTCATGCCGCCCGTCGGGTTCACGCAGATGGGCATCGAGTTGACGATGGCGCGCTCACCGAAGCCGTTGCAGAAGAAGTCGCCGACAGGGCACTCGACCGAGGGGGTCTCCTCGTCGTCCCAGTAGAAGCGCAGCACGAGGTCGCGCATGACGAAGCTGCCGGCGGCGGTCTTGTCGGGGATGGTCATCCAGATGTGGCGGATGATGCCGGGGCCCTCGATGTCCGCGAGCGTGATGGTCTCGCCGGACTCAAGGGGCACGCAGCACGAGCCCTTGCGGCCGACGCCGAGGTGGCTGGCCGACATGGCGGCGCGGCCCTTCTCGCCCGTGATGTTCTCGGGGGTGATGGCGCGGCTTTCCTCACCGCCGTGCATCCACACGTCTTTAAGGAACTCTCTCATCGTCGACCTCCTCTATTCGTCGTCTTCGCACTCGGCGGAACTGGCACCGTTCACGTAGACGATCTGCTGGCGCGCCTCGTCGACGAGGGCGTCGAAGTCGAGTTTCTCGTCGGGGCGCGCGAGCGCGACCGTCATGGCGAGCGGGAGGTTGACACCCGCGATCACGTGGATCCGGTCGGAGGCGAAGCGGGAGAAGCGCTGGTTCACGCTGCCGCCGAGCGCGTCGGTAAGGACGACGACCTCGTCAGTGCCCGAAAGCGCCGCCTCGACCGCCGCGTCGAGCCCCTCGCCGTTGTCGCTCACGTAGGCGCACACGGCGTTGACGGCGTCGCTCTTACCCGTAAGGAACTCGAGGGTGTCCTTGAAGCCCTGGGCGAGAAGGGAATGGCTCGCCACAACTATCTTTCTCATTGATTCACCAATCTCTTGGGTCGAAGCTAGGCAAGGATGCCGGCGGCGGAGGCGACCATCGCGAGGACGATCACCACGAGGATGAGGGCCGTCATGCTCGCGTTCTTCTTGGTAAGAAGGTAATACGCGCTTCCCGTGATGGCAGCGGGGATCATGGCAGGCAGGATCTTGTCGAGCAGCGGCTGAATCTCCATCGAGACGTCGCCGAAGCTGAAGCTAATCGGGCAGGTGACGCCGATGACCGAGGCGATGAGGCAGCCGACCACGGTGAGGCCGAGCACGGAGGCGGCGGCAGTGAGGTTGGGAAGCTTCTCGCTGAAGTCGGTGACGAGCTTCACGCCCTGCTTGTAGCCGAACTCGAGGGCGTGCATGCGGACCCAGAAGATGGCCAGGATGAGCGCGAACCAGATGCCGGCTCCCACGGGGTTGCCCTCGATGGCCATGTAGGCGGCGATGGAGCCCATGATGGTCGGGATCATGGTCATGAGCAGGGAGTCGCCGACGCCGGCGAGCGGTCCCATGGTGCCGATCTTCAGGTCTTGGACGGCGTCCGCCGCCGCTAGGCCGTCGCGTTCCTCCATGGCCACGCAGGCGCCAAGGATGATGGCGGCGAGCCAAGGCTGGGTGTTGTAGTAGCGGAAGTGGTTGTTGAGCGCTTGCTTATAGTCCTCGTCGTTCGTGTAGATCTTCCTCAGGACCGGCGAGAGGGCGTAGGCGACTGAGGCGCCCTGCTGGGTCTGGTAGTTGAAGGTGCACACGCTCATGAGCCAGCGCCAGTTCGCGTTGCGCAGGTCCTTCTTGGTGACCTTGTAGCCGGAGGGCTTGCCCTCGGCGACGGCGGTGATGTTCTCGTTTTCCATGGTTACTCATCCTCTCCGATGAAGGCGTCTGCGGAAGCGTGGGCGGCGAGCTCGGTGTCCCTCTCGGCACGCTGGTAGAACGCGATCGCGAGGGCAACGCCGACGATGGCGGCGCCGATGATGGGCACGTTCAGGAAGGCCGAGAGGAAGAAGCCGGCGAGCAGGTACTGGAAGTACTTGCCGGTGGGCATGTAACGCAGCAGCATCGCGATGCCGACGGCCGGGAGCATCTTGCCGGCGAGGGTGAGGCCGGAGAGGAACCACTGGGGCATGACCTCGAGGAGCCAGTTGACGGCGGGCTGGCCGAGGGTCACGGAGACAAAGACGGGCAGGGCGGCGCACAGGCCGAAGAGCACGGGGCAGACCCACAGGATGGCGTTCATCTGCTTGAACTTGCCCTCGTCGCAGAACTTCTGGGACTTCTCGACGACGAAGCCGTTGAGGATCTTGACGATGACGTCGAGCTGGATGCCGAGCATGCCGACCGGCAGGCCGATGGCGAGGCCCGTGTCGGAGCCCAGGGTCACGCCGTAGGCGGTGGCGATGATGGCCATCGTGCCGTAGTCGGGAATCGACGAGCCGCCGAAGCCCGCGACGCCGAGCTGCATGAGCTGGATGGTGCCGCCGATGACGAGGCCGGTCTGCCAGTCGCCCATGACGACGCCGGTGATAAGGCCCCAGAAGACGGCATAGTTGACGAAGATCATCGGGATGCCGTAGTAGTCCACGTGCTTGATGAAGGCCAGCAGGGTCAAAAGGACGACCTGCAGGATAGTGAAGTTGACCATGATCCCTCCTTAGATGAGGTCGGCGACGGAGACGGGCTTGTCGGCGGGCACGAACTGTGCCGTCACCTTGACGCCGCGGGCGATGAGCGCCTTGTAGCTCTGGACGTTCTCGGCGGAGGCATAGGCGCGCTGGGTGAGCTGGACGCCGCCCTCCTTGACAAGAGAGCCGCCGACGATCAGCGACGGGAGCTCGATGCCCGACTCGACCAGGTGAAGGATCGTCTCGGGCTCCTTAGCGATGACAAAGACCTTCTCGCGGTCGTACTTGCCCGCCGCGAAGTTCTTGAGCGCGGTCTGCTCGGAGATGATCGAGACGGCCATGCCCGCGGGGCGCGCCATCCTCATAGTGGACTTCAGGACCTCGTCGCCGGCGACCTTGTCGTCGATGACCATGACTCGGGTCGCGCCCGACACCGGGGCCCACTGCGTCACGATGATGCCGTGAAGCAGGCGATTGTCGATTCGTGCCATAACAACACTCATGTTTGCTCCTATCAAATGAAGTTTTACGTTCGGTACTGCCTCGGCGCTATCCGGATTCGCGCCGGGCAAGGGGTTATCTGATTATTGAGGACGCGCGGTCAGCTTGCGGCGGCGCGGGGAAGGTCACTCGTCGAGCAGGAGGTCCGAGGAGCCGAGGCGCTCTTCTCGCGCCGGGGCGGCGCTCACGCTTATGTAGTCGAAGACATATGCGATCTCGCTTACGGGAACCTCTACGCGATAGCGCGTCGAGATACTCGAGAAGCTCTGCCTGAAGGACTCGATGAAATCGGCACGCTCCTCCTCGAAGCGGTCCTGGCCAACGTAGGTCTCAATGGGGTTTCTGGTAACAAGGCGCTCGACGAGACAGCAGAGGTGGACGTAGAGCCCAATGATGGCGTTGCTGCCGATCTTCTCGCCTGTCCTGCGCTGAAGCTCGTGCACGGCGCTCTCGATCTCGTGGAATAGCCGCTCCGGGTCGAGGATGGTGATGGAGCGGATGACGTTCTGCAGCGTCATGTTCGAGAGCAGCTTCTCGTGGAAAGAAGAGAGCTCGGAAGCGTCAAGCCACCTGCCGAACACGGCATCGACCTTAGAGGCGGACGCCGTCGACATGATGTCCTCGAGGGCGACGAAGGGGACGGAGGCGACCCCGGGGTCTCCCGTGCCGATGACGGCGCAGACGCGGTGCTCGGAGAAAACGGCGTCGTTCGACCCGTTCGCGACAAGCTGCTTGAAGGGCCTCGTGAGCAGGCGCGCGCCTATGGTGCGCGGGAGGCTCTGCGAGACGAGCTGGCGTATCCTCTCCGCGGCGTCGACCCCGGACTCGGAGCAGAAGACGATGGCGTCCTCACGGTTGATGCGCTCGATCACCTTGCAGTGCGTCACGCACGCGGCGGTCGCATCGCCAAGAACCTCGGCGATGGACTTGCCGCCGAGCAGTCCGACCCCGATCTCGAGCGCAAGACCGGTAGAGACGTTGTTCACCACGCCGATAGTGGAGTCGGTAACGTTCTCGAGGGCCTTATAGGCCTCCTCCAAGGAGCCCATGTCGACGAGGAACACGACCCCGGTGCAGTAGGAATGGCGGTCGACGAGGCGCTGGAGCGGACCGACGATGTCCTTCAGCTGCTGGTCGTAGGGCATGTCGACCGCCTCGTACACATGCATGCCGAGCATACGGTTCGCCGCGTCGGCGATGCTCGTCGCCGTTGAGTAGCCATGGGACAAGATGACGCAGAGCGTCCGAAGGGCCTTCGCGTCGCGAGACTCCGATGCGACGCACAGCGTCAGAAGCGTCTTCGTGAAGTGATCGAGCGAGATTCCCAGCGCCCCTTCCACGTCTGCGGCGACCTGATCGGAGACGCTCGAGGCAAACGGTAATTCGGAGGTCACGGCACCGAGGAGATGGGAGATTTGCTCCGCACAGGCAGACTTTCGCTTAGCCAGGCCGATGCCCGGCCACAACTGCAGGCAAATCTCCTGGGCCAGCAGAAAAGCGACCTTCCTCGAAAGCTCGATGCCATAAGAAGAGCCTGCGTCGGCAAGGACCGCGCCCACGATGCGCTCGAAGGCGCGCGACCTCGAGGAGGTAACGCCGCGGCCGAAGATCAAGTGATCCTCAACGCCGCGCACAGCGGAGACAGCTTGCGAGACGAGCTCGGAGACAGAGAGCTCCCCGGCGCAGAATCGCTCATCGAGAGCGCACAGGGCATCGAGCGCCTGCTCGACCGGCCCTGTGCTCTCGGCGGCATCCAGGGACGCGTCGATCAGAACGCCATCGTCGGGCTGTTGATCGATCTGCGCGGAGGAGAGGAGCCCGCTGGGAAGAAGATACGGGCGAACGACGACGTAGTCGCCCTCGCGATTGAGGAACGCTTTGGCGCAGCAGTTCGTCACGCAGGCGCGCAAGCCGGCGATGTTATCGGAAAAGTCCGCGTTCACGAGGCAACGGTATGCGCCGCGGCTGATCTTCACATCAGAACCGATTCGGCACCCCTCGCTGCGCAGGAAGCTCAAGATGAGATCCTCGCGCTCCTCGGGGGTCCGCTCCTTGAGTGAGGGGACGCGGGCACAGATGGGCATTTTGCTGTAGGCCGAGGAAACCTTCAGGTCATCGGCGGAAAGCGTCGTCGAAAGAACGAGGCGAGCGCGCGGCGCATCCTGGGAGGCATCGAGCCCGAGGGCCGTCGCAAGGCAGTGCTCCATCGCAGAGGGAGAGAGTGCCTCGATGCCGTTGACAAAAACCACACCCCCGCGCGATTTCGCGATCGACTCGTCAAGAAGCCCGTTGAACGAGGCGGCGTCCGGGACCCCGGCGCAGTCGATGCGCACATAGGAGGAGTCGCGGGACAGCAAGCCCTGGTTCTTGCCGTACTCGTACACAAGACGAGAAAGGAAAGACTTGCCGACACCCACGCCGCCGCTCAAGAGGATGGGCAGGCCAAACGGAGGGTACTGAACCGCAGCCTTGCACTGCTCGACAACGGAGCTGAGGCTCAGGTCAAAGCCCACGGCACGCGCGAAGTCACGGTGATCGGCGATTCCCGTCGCCTGGATGAGGTCGGCGAGCGAGGCGTACTCGCTTGCAGAGAGCTTTACCTGAAAACGCTTCTGGAACGCGCGGCGATGAAAATAACGGACAGGCCTGCCCGCCACCTTAACCACAAGGCCGGCGCGAACAAGGTCGTTGAGGTACTGGCTCGCCAGGCTCCTGGAGATGATGAGCGTCTCGGCGATGTCGGAGGTGGACAGACGGGCAAGGTCGTCGAGCGAGACGGCAGAGGTGAGGGCTTCGAGATGCTCGAGAATCCTGTCCCTCATGTCGACGGGCTTCTTTGCCAAGCTGTCCTGTGCGGTCTTGTCCATGACTTCTTACCTCCTCGTACAAGGAGTATAAGGGGAGAACAGAGAACGGAAGGGGGCGCGTGGGGGAATCAACAGCCCCGAGGAAAAGTCCACCACTTGAGGGGCAGAAAACAACGGCCATTGAACATTCAGGGCCGACGCTCAACACTTCGGCTCGACACTTCGCTTTGGAAAGGGCCCTGCGCGCCGGGGTCCCAACATAAAGAAGGGCCCCGGCGCGCAGGGCCTAAAGCTTAACCATGCGCGCGGCGATGCGGGCGCAGTCGCAGGCGGCCTTCTTCTCGAAGGTGTTGTAGTCGACGACCTGGCCCTCGGCGCAGGGCTTGTCGCTGATGGCGCGCACGACGACGAGGGGCACGCCGTTGAGATAGGCGGCCTGCGCGATGGTGCAGCCCTCCATCTCGCAGCACAGGTCGCCGAAGGTCGCGAGGATGCGCTCCTTCTGTTCCGCGGGCGAGACAAACTGGTCGCCGGAGACGACGCGGCCCTCGAGGACCTTAATGTCGGGGGCGACGGCGGCCGCGGCGGCGCACGCCGCCAGCAAGGGCCGGAACGGATCGCGCAAGATCAAGGCGTCGCCCGGGAGGTCGGGCGTTACCGTCAGCCGGCGCCGCGTCTGCCGCATCATGAGGGAGAACGGCCTGGCCGGCGCATACGGCAAGAAGAGGTTCAAGGTGCAGCCCGGGGCGGTCAACGAGGCCGACGTGCCGAACGTCGTCGCGCGCGGCTTCGGCGGCAGGGCGCCGTGCACCCATATATGCAGCGACTAGGCCTGCGTGCGCGTCGGGGCTTCGTGGAACTACGTCTGCCTGCTCGTCGACCTCTGCAACGGGGAGATCGTCGGCCACTCCGCAGGACCGAGGAGGGACGCGCGAGCTCCGAGCCAAGCTTTCGGATTACGTGCACTGGTACAACAACTTCAGGATCCACTCGACGCTGGGCTACATGTCGCCGGTCGAGTTCAGGGAGGCGGGGCCGTCCCTCCGGGAATCGTCCAAATAAGTGTTGCCAATCCAGACCCACCTCGCGTTGGGGCAGAGGCGCGGGTCCTGTCGCTGGCAAAGGGGACCGTCAGCATCGAGAGCCTCTTCATCGAGCCGACCTACAGCGCGAAGACCAAGCGGGTCTACGCGGTTCCCAGCAAGCTGAGCTACCACGGCAGGACCTTCAAGGTCACCACGCTCGGTTGCGGCGTCTACCCCAAGGCGAGCAAGGCGGTTGACTGCCGTTGCCTAAGCAGTCTTGTCATATCGTTGCTGCAGTCCCCGGCGCAGTGCGCAGCTCCTGCCGAATCTTCCGAAAGCGTTCCGGGACTTCGGCAAGCTCCATCTTCTGCGGGGCATCGACCGTACCCGCTTCCTTCGCAGTTTCGTAATACCAGCACTTGTAATCTACCATCTCCATGGTGTGCTGCAATTCCGCCATCTGCTGTTTCAGAACTTCTTGTTGGCGCTGGAACATGGCAAGGCGCAGATCGATGGTGTCGTCTCCTTGCAGCGCCATCTCGATGTACTGCCGGATGTCCTTGATGGACATCCCGGCTTTCTTCATGCAGCCGATCACCTGCAGCCATTCGATATCCGATTCCCGGAACATGCGAATGCCACCGGAGGAGCGCTCCACGAAGGGCAGCAGCCCCTCCTTGTCGTAGTAGCGCAAGGTGGACGCCGCAACTCCCAGCAGTTTCGCCATTTCCCCCACCGTATAGACCATCTGAAAACCCCTCCGAATTATTCCAGAATCCCCTTGACTTAAAGTTAACTTCAAGTTCTAGGATGCACATGAAGTTCAAAGGAAGCATGCTTCCAAACAGAATGTTTGTCAATCATAAGGAGGGGAATCGAACGTGAACAGGCCGTATGTTTTCTGCCACATGATGTGCGCTTTGGACGGAAAGATCATGGGCGGTTACATGGGAACGCCGCAGGGCAGAGCGGCGGGCGATGCGTTCTACGACATCGCCTTCGGGAAAGAGCCCTTTTACCATCACCAGGGCTGGCTGTCCGGCAGGGTGACAACGGACGACAACTTCACCTTCTACAGGAAGCCGGATCTGGACGAAGATGCGCCGGCCGTTCCGGTAGGTGATTTCATCGCGCAGCCGGACTTCGGAATGTTCTATGTCTCCGTGGACCCCCACGGCAAGCTGGGGTGGAAAAGCAGCACCCTGCGCTATGTGGACACCACCGCCCATGTCGTCGAGGTGCTGACAGAGCAGGTCGGCAACGCCTACAGGGCATTTTTGAGAAAGCTGGGAATCTCGTACATCATCGCGGGAGAAACGGAGCTGGATTACGGTCTGGCCCTTTCCAAGCTGAAAGAAAAATTCAGCATCGAGACCCTGATGCTGGGCGGTGGCGGCGTGCTGAACTGGTCGTTCCTGCAAGCGGGGATGTGCGATGAGATCAGCATCGTGTTGGCGGCGGCGGCAGACGGGAGCCTGGATACGCCTCCGGTTTTCCGAGCCGCAGAAGGCATTTCGGAGAGTAAGGCCCTTGGCTTTACGCTGAAAGAGGCGAAGGCCATGGACGGCGGGGCGATCTGGCTGCGCTATGGCGTGAATCGATAATCCTTAGCAGGAGGTTTCAATTATGAGGTATGAACGAAAAGAGCAGTTCGAGAAGGTCAACGCATTCGGCACGGGAACGGCGAACACCGCCTATGCCCAGTACTTCACCGGCGATTCGTTCCTGAATCCGCTGACCGATCCGGAAGGCGGCCTGTTCGCCGCCAACGTGACCTTCGAGCCGGGATGCCGCAACAACTGGCATATCCACCACGCGGACAAAGGAGGCGGCCAGCTCCTGCTCTGCACGGCTGGCGAGGGCTGGTACCAGGAGGAGGGCAAGGCCGCCGTCAGCCTGCACGAGGGCTGCGTCGTGATGATCCCCGCCAACGTCAAGCACTGGCACGGAGCGAAGAAGGACAGCTGGTTCAGCCATATCGCCGTGGAGGTTCCCGGCGAGAATTGCGAGAACGAGTGGTGCGAGCCGGTATCCCACGAAGAGTACGCAAGGCTGTAGGGAGGAACGAAACATGGCAGTCAAGCAAACGGCAGGCAGAGATGCCCTGGGCGAATTCGCCCCGAAATTCGCGGAACTGAACGATGACGTGCTCTTCGGAGAGGTCTGGAGCCGTGAGGAGCAGCTCAGCCTCCGCGACCGCTCCCTCGTAACCGTCGTTGCGCTGATGGCTCAGGGGCTTACCGATGAGAGCTTCCGCTATCACCTGACGGCGGCAAAGAAGAACGGTATTACGAAAGAAGAAATCGCGGAGGTCGTGACCCATGCGGCCTTCTACTGCGGCTGGCCCAAGGCGTGGGCGGTTTTCCGTATGGCAAAGGATGTCTGGGACGAGGAGTAGAACGATGGTCTTGAATGAAGCCTACCCGTTGGCAAACGGAGTTCAGGTTCCCAAGCTGGGACTGGGCACCTGGTTCATCGATGATGCCGAGGCGGCGGAAGCCGTTCGCGAGGCGGTAAAGCTGGGCTATCGCCTGATCGACACCGCACAGGCCTACGGAAACGAACGCGGCGTCGGCGAGGGCGTGCGCACCTGCGGCGTTCGCCGGGAAGAGCTTTTCGTCGCCAGCAAGATTGCGGCAGAGCTGAAGACCTACGAGGATGCGGCGAAGTCCATCGATGAGACGCTGGAGAGGATGGGGCTCGGCTACCTCGACCAGATGATCATCCACTCTCCCCAGCCGTGGGGCGAGTTCCGTGTGGAGAAGCGCTATTTCAAGGAGAACAAGGAGGTCTGGCGTGCGTTGGAGGATGCGCGGACAGCGGGTAAGGTCAAGGTAATCGGCGTGTCCAACTTCCTGCAAGATGACCTTGAGAACCTCCTGAGCTCTTGCCGCGTGATGCCCATGGTCAATCAGGTCCTCCTGCACATCACCAACACCGATTCGGCATTGGTGGACTTCTGCAAGGCGCAGGGCATCCAGGTGGAGGCATACTCTCCCATTGCCCACGGCGAGGCGCTGAAGAATCCGGCGATCGTTAAGATGGCAGAGAAGTACGGCGTATCTGCCGCCCAGCTCTGCATCCGCTACGTCCTTCAGCTTGGAGCCGTCGCGCTTCCCAAGACGGCAGATCCCGCCCACATGGAAAGCAACGCGGACGTGGATTTCGCGATCTCCGAGGAAGACATGGAAACTCTCAAGAACATGGAGCGTATCGTCAACTATGGTGAATTCAGCGCATTTCCCGTGTTCAGCGGAAAGCCTCTTGCATGAGGAGAAAGCGTGAAATGAAAACCTTGATTCTGTACTACTCCTATGGAGGCAACACGAAGCGCATCGCCGAGATGATCCAGAGGGAAATCGGCGGGGATATTGCTCGTATGGATACGGTTGTTCCCTACGATGGCGATTATGATGAAGTCGTCAATCAGGGGCAGCGTGAGATTGCCGAGGGTTATTGCCCGGAACTGAAGCCGCTGAACATTGGCTGGAGAGATTACGACGCCATCATCCTGGGTTCTCCTGTCTGGTGGTACACCTTTGCGCCCGCCATGCGCAGTTTCCTGGAGCGGGCTGACCTGACCGGGAAGATCGTGTATCCGTTTGCCACCAATGGCGGCTGGCTGGGACACGCGCTGAAGGACTTTGAGGAAGCCTGCAAAGGCGCAATCGTGAAGCCGGGCCTCGATGTGCAGTTCGATGAATCCATGCTCCGTACCTCTGAGAAAGATATTCAGGCATGGATTAATACTATCCGCAGATAATCGATCTGCAGCTTTCGGCATCCGCCACAGAGCTGGCAAGGGTTTGGGATAAAACGAAAGCTCAACGTCCTGAGTTCGAAGTGATTTTATTGTAACTGTTTTGGCTTTTATTCCCGGAACCGACAAAGCGTGCCTCCGCCTCTTTTGCGTGAAGCCGGCCGGGATGTAGGGTAGTTTTGCGTCAGCAGATTTGCGCAAGGGGCCAACGGACGGGGTTTCATTGGCCCCTTGCACACCGATCGCGAATTAGAGCATGATAGCGTCGTCGGCCGTGAAGGCATCAAGGGATCCCTGCTTGACCTGAATGCAGACGTATGTGATGCCCGAGTCGGACGCGGCGCGGAACTGGCGGTGTGCGGCGGGGGAAATGCGCAGCCAGTCGCCGGCTGCAAGCTCGATATCCTCACCGTCGATCGTGACCGAGCCGGCGCCTTCGAGCACGCCATAGATCTCCTCGTTTTCCTTGTGTGCATGGACAAACGGAACGCCAGCGCCGGCGGGAAGATTGTTGACACTCACCTCTGCCCCGGTAAGCCCGAGCACTTCGTGCAGCTCGACACGGCTCTCATTACCGATGTGGGTCTTTGCATAATTAGCCATAATGGTTCCTCTCTTGGGGTTAATTTACCTTGCAGGCATCTCCTGCGTGAGCTATATTCAACGCGAAGGCGCATGCAAATACGAGTACGCACATATTTGTAACTGCGTACCTTTTTGTGAAACCGGTATGGTCAAGGAGGTTGGGCCTCCCATGATGGCGAAAGAGGAGCTTCCGGAGTGTCCGGTCGCAACGGCGGTAGCGCTCATTGGCGGAAAGTGGAAGCTGCTCATTATCCGTAACTTGCGCGTACGCCCTTGGCGTTTCAACGAGTTGCGCCGCAACCTTGAGGGGATCTCTCAGAAGGTGCTTACCGACAGCCTGCGGCAGATGGAGGATGATGGGCTGGTCTTTCGCCATGACTATGGCGAGAATCCTCCCCGCGTTGAGTATGGCCTTACCGAGCTCGGCCGCCAGATGATGCCCATCATGGACTCGCTCGCAGACTTCGGCGCCTATTACAAGACGGTCGTTTCGTAGCGGACAGGCTGCTTAGGGGGGGGGCGGAGAGCCGCTACGAGTACGATAGCGATTCTCCTGCGGCTGCCGTCGATTCCGTAGTTATAGAGCGGAAGGAGACTGCAATGGCGTCGTCCGCTCCACAAGAAGGTCTTCCCTTCCCGGTGTGTCACCGACATGTGCATGCCGACTCAAACTGCTCGATGCGCGTGGTGTTGTTCACTAAGCCTGCGGATGCCCAATCATCCGTGCACCACATTCTGCCCATGTGCATGGGCGGCTGCCCCCACCGCCATATGGTCTCCGGCGTGCGCCGTTGCCCCTGGTTCAAAGACGACCCCGATGCCTACGTCCTCGCCAAAACTCGCACCGCCCGTAAGAGCCGCCAATAAAACCTCCGGCCCTGCTTGGCCCCGGGAATAAACGTCAGACTTGCCGATTCACGCCTCGCGCAAGGACCGTTCTACTTCCCAAACCTGATCTGCCTGTCGCACAGCTCGAGGGCGACAAGGGAAGCCTGGGTCACCTCCTTGATATCCTCTGCGAACTACTGGAGTGCGGCACAGTCGGATGACTGGACCGTTTTCGTTGGAGCTTGGTTGTTTGCCTGTGTGAATGGCGTATTTGTTTTAGCTAGCGGTTGCGACGCCTTGTTGCGGAAATGCTAACTGATGCAACTACGCCACCGGCAACACTCAGGGCGACTGCTATCGCGCCGTTGTCGCCCGTAGCGGGTAGGGTGGTCCTGGCTGGTTTAACCGCCGCTACTGCCTTAGTGGAAACGGGATTTGCCGCGGGCTTTTCTGCCTTGGGCTGCGGTGTGGGCTCGGGCTTGGTTTCCGGTTCGGGTTTGACCTCTGGGCTCGGTTTAACACTTGGATCGGGTTTGGAACCGCTCGTATCGGTTGCAATCAAGTGCACGTCGCTGTCGAAGACGTAGCGGATGTAGTAATCGTGCCGCGTCTCGTGCGTAATCCCCTGCCCGCTGTCGAAGTCGCGGTCAACGTGTGTGCCGAGGCGGGTTGAGCTGGTGAGGTTCAGTCTGTAAGGGATTTGGTCGTCGGCGTAGCCGCCTGTAAAGACAGCGGTTGCTCTAACGTGATTGTCGATCATGGTCAGGGCAATAGAGACGCTGGCCTCTTTGGGGTTCTCGGTTTTTATAAGGCCTTCGGTATCGGTGTCGATCTTGAAGAGATGGACGGTGTCGTTAAGCCCGTAGATGAAGTCCTCGGGTTTGTCGGGGAAATCGTATACAAACGCCTCATTCTGGACCAACATGAAGGCAGGAGGGAGCTCCAGGTCATAGTTATGGTCGACAACGGTGGTAGCTGTGAGGCTGCCTTCTGCGTTGGCTTCGTTGCAGGTAATGGGTGCTGCGACATCGGTTTCGGGCATTTCTGTCGCCAGTGCTGCGCAGGGTAGCAAAAGCAGTCCTGCCACAAGAATGCTTACTCCGAAGGCGGCGATTCTGGCGTCTGCATGACGCTTGACGTCGCGGATAGACAGGCCAGTCCGTTTGTTATGGGTCTGCGGTGCAACATGCTGTTCATACATAAGACGCTCCTTGTTCGTAGGCCGGTTTCGCGGATCTATATTGCGCCTGGCCGATGCGGCTAGGCTCTTTCACGCGAACGCTTACGCGAGCAGGGAGAAAGCTCAAGCTAATTTTCCCACAGTCGATACTTTGTGAGCAACGATTTGCTGTTCAATTTTCGGAGAGAGAATCAAGACGGTCGAGGAGTTATCAGGCAATGAGATTGTGTCTAGAGAGCGCGAACGAGAGATGCGATCTACAGACGACTGAATAGCTCCATCTGTTTTGGTTACAACGAAATGTGTGCCGCGCGCCTGCGGCATGAAGAAGGGAGATTCTTATGAATATCGTTGTATTGAGCGGTAGCCCGCGCAAGGGCGCCAATACCGACACTATGGTCGAGGCCTTTGCCGAGACCGCGCGCGAGGCCGGCAATACGGTCGAGGTCATCCGCGTTGCCAGCAAGAAGATCGCTGGTTGTCTGGGGTGCCAGTATTGCTTCGCCCACGAGGGCACTTGCGTGCAGAAGGATGACATGGCCGACGTGATCGAGTCGCTGAAAGGCGCCGATATGGTTGTCTTCGCTTCGCCTATCTACTGGTTTGATATCACTGCGCAGGAGAAGGCCGCCATCGACCGCCTGTACGCCTTCGGTGCCACGGGCTTCCCGTTCACCAAGACGGCCCTTTTGCTCGATAGCCACAGCGAGGGCGTCTATGATGCGGCGATCGCTATGTACAAGTCAACCTGCGCGTACTGCAAGTGGGAGGACCAGGGCATTGTCACCGTTAGCGGTATGACCGAGCGCGACAGCATGGCATCGTCGCCCAAGTTGGAAGAGGTGCGAGAGCTCGCTCGCAAGCTGGCCTAAGGGCAAGAAGAACGCATGGCAATCGGTGTTGGTGGAAAGCCTACTTCCCTTGCCAAGAGGGTTACTGATTGCCATGCATAGTTGCTGACATTTTCTTTTGCAACTTTTGCTATTTTTTGCAAGTTTTGCTACCAGCTGTAACTGGCCTTTATCTGAGGAACGCTCCTTGATTTATTGCTTATCGTTGGTAGCTGTCACGGTCGAAATGTCTTCGCGGCAGTCGATCGGCCCTCGTCGAGCTCCTTCAGCCGGGAGAGGCAACGGTCCAGAAACCCGCTCCTGGCTTGCGCGGCAAGGAGTCCGTCGCAGAAGCGGTCGCCACGAACGCACCACGTGATGCATGCACGTATCAGGTCAATGTCCCCATGGTCGATGTCGCAGCTGTCTATGCCTTCCGAGGTGTCGATGCTATGGCGTTCAAGCGTCTCGAAGTAGCTGGTGTCCGCGAACCCGTCCAGTTCATAGAAATCGTCGACGAAATCCTCGAGTCCGAACGTCCCGCCCCCAAACTCGACATTCATGTTTCTGTCCGCCAGCTTGCCAGCGTACTTGGTTAGTCTTTCGAACATGTTCGCTCCTTAGCTCAAAAGCCCGTTGTCGCCCAGGTAGTCCACGAAGGCATCGATGATCCGTGCCGTGCGAGTCGCGATGTCTATTTCGGTGAAGTCTCCCATGACTTGCGTCAGGCGCTTGAGTTCCGCGATATTTGTTCCGGCTTTGCGCTTGCCATTGCCGTCGGTGTATCCCTCATAGTACTTGCGTTTATCGCAGAATCTGTAGTCGGCCGCGCGGATGTTTACACGCTTCTCGAGCAGCGCCTTGTTACCCAGCGCCTCCAGGCTGGATTGATCGACGAGCGGGTCTATCTCGTTGCGCTTCTTGGCATAGATGTGCTCAATTTCGAGCGTGGTGTCTAGGTCCATGAGTGGTTGATCTGGGTCTGCGTACGCCCACCAAGTGAGCATGGACTTCGTTACAGGCCTGCCGTTGGTGAACACGTAGGTCCGGAATCGCTCAGCAATATTTGCGCGATTGAAGTGGTGGTTAGGAAACTCCACCGGGCGGTGCTCCACGATGTTGATCATCTCGGGATACACTGGCGAACGCAGCGCGTTCACGCCGGGTCGCTCAATGGCGTAGGCGAAAATGAATGCCGTGATCTTGTTTAGAAAGCCGTAGAGTGCCTCGTCATCGAGGACACCTTTGCTGTCGCTGTTGGCAAGGAACCATACGCTTAGCAGATAGGTCCACATGCCGTTGGGGGCGTAGTTCAGCACGAAGAGCCTGCGGAGCACGCGCTCGCTGAATCCTTCCTGCGCGTCGACGCGTTGCCAGAAGCCGAGTAGGGCCTCAAGATCGCCGAGCGTGGCGTCCTCCTTGAGTATGGCGTAGCCATCGGCACCGAAGAAGTCGCGCAACGATGCGGTGGTCGTGTCGCGGATGCCTTTCTTCGCGCGGCGGTAGTACATATAGCGCGTAAATAGCTCATCGGTTGGTGTACCGCGCATGGGCCGGAAGATAGCGTTCGCTCCCTCCTCGAGCCCCTTCCAGCGACGGATGAACTCATCCTTGCGCCCCGTGTCGGAATAATGCTTGTAGAACTGGCTCTTGAAGATGTCGGCATCCGAGAGAGGCAACCCTCGGTCGTTTAGAGTCGAGAAGATGCGTAGCGCGGTGTCCTGCGACTCCGCTTCAATGGGCAACAGTATCACATTGTTGATGACGCGTGTGGCCATGTAGACGGTGTAGGTGGGCCACTCGCTCACCAGTTGCTCAATTTTCCTCTGGAAGAAAGCAAAGTTGCGGGCATAGGCGCTTTTCCAGCCATCGCCTACATTGCCCTCTCGTAAAATCTCGAGGAATTCATTTTTGTCGTTGTCCGATGCAACCTCGGAGTCGATCTTGAGACGCTCCATGTCGGGCTCGTCGAACTCGTCGGTCTTCCATACACAACGGGCGATTGCCTCGCGCATCTTCACAGACTGCTTATCCTTCATGTTGGTGAACTTGTCGTAGAACGCGCGGAGCAGCAGCATGATGGTGGTGAGGCGTTGCTGGCCGTCAATGATCTCGAGTTGGCCAGAGAGGTTCTTAAAGGTGACGATGGGTCCTAGGAAGTATTCGTCGTTCTCGCTGTCGAAACGCTCGTAGTCATCGCCTGGAAAAGCGAACGAGAACAGGTCATCCCACAGCGTTGCGCATTCATCCTCGCCCCAGGCGTAGGGCCTCTGGTAGTCGGGGATGAGGAAGTCTGATCGCTTATCGGTGAGAAGATCGCGAATCGATCGCTGGTCGATGTTGAGCTTGGACATGAGCTGTACCTTCCGCGCGGGAACAATCAAGATGACACGGATTATATCGCCGAAGTCGTCATTCGCTCTATTGCTGCGAGCTACTGAATCTAGCAACCTCTGGCCAACCCTTACGGTTTCATGTCGTGATCCATATCGGCGCCGATCAATGCCCGTGATGCTTCTGCTTGCACCTTCTTTGGAGAGCGCGAACGAGAGATGCGATCTACAGACGACTGAATAGCTCCATCTGTTTTGCTTACAACAAAATGCGTGCCGAGCGCCTGCGGCATGAAGGAGGGAGTCTTCGCTTCGCCCATCTACTGGTTTGATATCACCGCGCAGGAGAAGGCCGCCATCGACCGCCTGTACGCTTTCGGTGCCACGGGTTTCCCGTTCACCAAGACGGCCCTTTTACTCGATAGTCACAGTGAGGGCGTCTATGATGCGGCGATCGCTATGTACAAGTCGACCTGTGCGTACTGCAAGTGGGAGGACCAGGGCATTGTCGCCATCAGCGGTATGACCGAGCGCGACAGCATGGCATCGTCGCCCAAGTTGAAAGAGGTGCGAGAGCTCGCTCGCAAGCTGGCCTAAGGACAAGAAGAACACATGGCAATCGGTTGTATCGCGAGTATATGAATAGGGGTGTATTCCCTCAAGTACCGTATAGAACAATTTTTAAACGCAGAAAAATAACTGAAAACAAATTAATCTGCGTTAAAATATTGTTGAACAGAAATTCATGAGGGAAGGTTGCGTATGCGTCGCAAGGCAGACGAGCTCCTTAGGGAATGGCGAGACAAGGCTGATAGAAAACCTTTGCTGGTCAAAGGCGTGCGCCAGTGTGGCAAGACCTATCTGCTCAGAACGTACGCCCAGGATCTTTTCGAATCGGTTGTCTACGTTAATCTTGAGAACGACCGGTCGGCGCGAGCGGATTTTTCGGGCGGTCTTGACCCTCATTCGATCGTACACGCGATCGAGGCTCGCACGGGGCAGCGTATCGTGCCTGGCAAAACCTTACTGTTCATTGACGAGATCCAGGCATGCGAGGAAGCGCTCACTTCCCTTAAATACTTTTGCGAAGATGCTCCCGAGTATTACGTTGCGGCTGCTGGGTCGCTTCTTGGGGTTGCCATTAACCATCAGTCGTATTCGTTCCCCGTTGGAAAGACCGACTTGATTGAGATGACTCCACTCGATTTCGAGGAGTTTCTCTGGGCGATGGGGCACGATCAGCTGGTCGACGAGATACGCTCATCATTCGAGTCAATGGGACCTCTTGCGCCAAGCCTTCATGAAAAGGCGCTTGGGCTCTATCGACAGTATCTTGTTGTTGGCGGAATGCCCGAGGCGGTCCAAACGTACATCGATGATCAGTCAATCATTGATGTGGCCGAAAAGCATCGGATTATTCTCGACGGATATTCCGCCGACACCAATAAATATGCTGATGAACGCTTGAGCGCAAAGACGCGTGCGTGCTTCGACTCCATTCCACAGCAGCTTGCCAAAGAGAATCGTAAATTTCAATACAAGGTAGTGCGAGCGGGGGGCAATGCGTCTCTCTTTGGAGATGCTCTCGACTGGCTTGTATTGTCGGGTACGGTGGCGCGCTGCAGCCTAGTCGGGCAGATCGAAAGCCCCTTAGAGGCCTTTGTTAACCCTTCTGCTTTTAAAATCTATCAGGCTGATACAGGGCTGCTCGTCTCCAAAGCCGGTGCTCAACGCGCCGATATTCTTGCCGGTATCGGTGGCACATTCATGGGCGCACTTACCGAAAACTACGTTGCCCAACAGCTTTCAGCCATGGGCTATCCGCTGCATTATTGGGCGCGAGACAATCGTGCGGAAATCGACTTTGTAGTAGAGAAACAGGGATGCTTGTCTGCGATTGAAGTCAAGGCGGGGGAGAACACAAGATCTCAAAGTCTGTCCTCGCTAAAAAAGACCCATCCAGGCGTGCGCCTTATCAGGCTATCGACTAAGCCCTTTGGAATGAATGATGGGCTTATGTCTGTTCCACTTTATGCAGCATTTTGTCTATAGGGATGATGCTGCTGTAATGCATGGGACCCGGAGCGCGATGTTGCTGCGCTTCGGGCCCCGCTGCTTTGTAAAACCATGACGGTTTGGCTGCCGCTGTTTTAGTCAAACAGACTCGGCATGTCGTTTTCCTTCATGAGGGCACCGGCTGAGGGGAGGCTCTGCGCGGTGAACTTCTCGGCCGAGACGCCGGCGCCAAGGATTTCCTCGGTCGTGCCGACGGTGGTGACCGAGCGGCCCTTCTTGGCGGTAAAGGCCTGGACGCCCTGCGTGTTGGTGGTCGTCTTGGTCTTGAGCAGCGACGTGTTGAAGTTCATCAAACGATAGTCGCTCGAGACCAGCGCGATGTCGCGATCTTCCTTGAGTACCTGGGCATACAGCAGCTTGCTGCCACCGTAAATGGCGTTCTTGAGGCGCTTGCGGTTGGTCTTGGTGACGTATCCAGAAAGCGCGACGCGCACCACGCGGCCGTTCTCAAAGACAAACAGCACGTCGGCCTTGTAGTCCTCGGGGTCGATGACCCAGATGACGCTCTCGTCGGGTTCCATCTCGAGATCGGTCGGCAGGTACGAGCCCAGCTGTGCCGACTTGGTATCCTCAAACGCCGCGACTTTGCACTTATACACCTGGCTCTTGTTGGTAAACACGAGCAGCTCGTGCGTATTGGAGGACGGGAACTCGATAAAGGGTTTGTCGCCGTCCTTGTACTTGAGCGTGGTCGCCTTCTTGAGCACGCGGTCCGTCATCTTCTTAAGATAGCCATCGCGCGAGAGCATGATGGTAACCGGGTACTCCTCGACCTCGGGCTCCAGGCTTACCTCGATGACCTCGTGGGGCTCGATCCTGCCCGTGCGGCGCGGCATCACGTACTTCTTGTTGACCGCGGCCAGCTCGTCGCTGATGACCTTCTTGATGTTCTCCTCGCTGGAGAGGATCTCCTCAAGCTCGGCAATCTCGCCCTCAAGCTTGGCAATGTCCTTGGTGCGGTTGAGGATGTACTCCTCGTTGATGTTGCGGAGCTTAAGCTCGGCAACAAACTCGGCCTGGGTCTCGTCGATGTCGAAACCCTTCATAAGGTTGGGCACGACCTCGGCTTCGAGCTTGGTGCCGCGGATGATGGCGATGGCCTTGTCGATGTCGAGCAAGATCGCCTCGAGGCCGTGCAGCAGGTGCAGGCGCTCGGACTTTTTGCCCAGGTCAAAGTTAATGCGGCGACGCGTGGACTCAATACGCCACTTGACCCACTCGTGCAGAATCTGGCGCACGCCCATAACGCGAGGGTAACCATCGACCAGCACGTTGAAGTTGCACGAGAACGAATCCTGCAGCGTGGTCGAGCGATAGAGCTTGGCCATGAGCTTGTCGGGGTCGACGCCGCGCTTAAGGTCGATGGCGATGCGCAGACCCGAAAGGTCGGTCTCATCGCGGATGTCGGCGATCTCCTTGACCTTGCCCTCCTTGGAGAGCTTGACGATGCGCTCGATGATGACATCGGTCTTGGTGGTGTAGGGAATCTCGTACACCTCGATGATGCGCTCTTCGGGAATCCAACGCCAGCGGGAGCGAATCTGGAAGCTGCCAAGGCCGGTCTCGATGATCTTCTCCATCTCCTCGCGACGGTAGATAATCTCGCCGCCGGTCGAGAAGTCGGGCATGGGCATGTACTCGAGCAGGTCGCAGTCGGGATCCTGCAGGTAGTGCATGGTGGCAGTACAGACCTCGTTGAGGTTGAAGCCGCAGATGTCGGATGCCATGGCGACGCCGATGCCCTTATTGGCCGAGACAAGGATGTTGGGAAACGTGGTGGGCAGCAGGCGCGGCTCCTTCATGGCGCCGTCGTAGCTGTCGACGAAGTCGACCGGATCCTTGTCGATGTCCTTGAAGATCTCGGCGCTGATGGGGGAGAGCTTGGCCTCGGTATAACGCGAGGCGGCGTAGCTCAGGTCGCCCGAATAGTACTTGCCAAAGTTGCCCTTCGACTCTACGAAGGGGGCAAGCAGCGCTTCGTTGCCCGTCGCCAGGCGCACCATCGTCTCGTAGATCGCGGCGTCGCCGTGCGGGTTGAGCTTCATGGTCTGACCCACGATGTTGGCGCTCTTCTGGCGCTCGCCCTTGAGCAGACCCATCTTGTACATGGTGTAGAGCAGCTTGCGGTGCGAGGGCTTAAAACCGTCGATCTCGGGGAACGCACGCGAGACGTTGACGCTCATGGCGTAGGGCATGTAGTTGACCTCGAGCGTCTGCGTGATCGGCTGGTCGGTGACCTCGGAGTGCAGGCCGATGACGTTTTCGGCGTTGACCTGCTTTTTCTTTGGCTGGTTCTTCGTCTTCTTCTTTGCCACGATTTCCTCTTGAACTTCTTATGGGCCGTCGTTATCGATTTGCTGCTATTGCAGGTCCAGCTGGTCCAGATATTCCTTGCCGTGCTCGGAGATATGGCGCTTGCGGCCTGCCTCGTCGTTGCCCAGCAACAGGTTGAACATGGTTTCCATCTTGGTGACGTCCTCGGGCTCCACCTTGATCAGACGACGCGTCTCGGGATTCATGGTGGTGAGCCACATCATGTCCGGGTCGTTCTCACCAAGACCCTTGGAGCGGTTGATGGAGCACTTTTGGTCGCCAATCTCCTTGAGGATGCCGTTCTTCTCGAGCTCGGTGTAGGCAAAGTAGGTCTTCTCTTTGCAGTTGATCTCGTAGAGCGGCGATTCGGCGATATACACGTAACCCTCGTCGATAAGCGTGGGCACCAGGCGGTAGAGCATGGTGAGCACGAGCGTACGGATGTGATAACCGTCGACGTCGGCGTCCGTACAGATGATGACCTTGTTCCAGTTGAGGTTGTCCAGGTCAAAGGCACCAAGGTTCTTGATGCGCTTGTCCTTGATCTCCACACCGCAGCCCAGCACGCGCATAAGGTCCATGATGATGTCGGACTTAAAGATGCGCGGGTAGTCCTCTTTCAGGCAGTTGAGGATCTTACCGCGGACGGGCATAACGCCCTGGAACTCGGCATCGCGCGAGGTGCGAATGGCGCCTGCTGCCGAGTCGCCCTCTACGATGTAGATCTCGCGACGGTTCTTATCTTTGGAGCGGCAGTCGATGAACTTCTGCACGCGGTTGGCCATGTCGGTCTTCTGCTGCAGGTTGGTCTTGATGCTCTGGCGCGTCTTTTCGGCGTTCTCGCGCGAGCGCTTGTTGATGAGCACCTGCTCCATGATCTTGTTGGCAGCGTCTTTGTTCTCGATCAAGTAGGTCGAGAGGCGCTCCTTAAAGAAGGCCGTCATAGCCTGCTGGATAAAGCGGTTGTTGATGGCCTTCTTAGTCTGGTTTTCATAGGACGTCTGGGTGGAGAAGCAGTTGGTCACCAGCACCAGGCAGTCCTGGACGTCTTGCCACTTAATGCCGCTCTCGTTTTTGTTGTACTTGCCCTGTTGCTTGATGTAGGCATCGATGGCGCTGGTCAGAGCGCTGCGGGCGGCCTTCTCGGGCGAACCGCCGTTCTCGAGCCACGATGAGTTGTGGTAGTACTCCTGCATCATGAAGGTGCGCGAGAAGCACATGCACGCGGTAATCTTCACGTTGTAGTCGGGCAGGTCCTCGCGGTCGCGACCGCGACGGTCGGCCTCGATAAAGAAGGGCTCGGTAAGGTAGTCGGTACCGACCTTCTCGAGCACATAGTCCTCGATGCCCTTGGGATAGCAAAAATCCTCTTCGGAAAACTCACCATCGTCGCCCTCGATGCGCAGGCGGAAGGTCACGTTGGCGTTGACCACGGCCTGGCGGCGCATGGTCTCGCGATACCAGTCGTGGGGAATGCTGATCGAGGTAAAGACCTCAAGATCGGGGCGCCACTTGATGGTGGTGCCGGTGCGGTTCTCGTCGCTGGGCTCAATCTCGAGTGCCTTCTTCTTGGCGCCGACAACCTTGCCCTTCTTAAAGTGCAGGGAGTACTTGTTGCCATCGCGCCAAACCGTGACGTCCATGTACTCGGAGGCGTACTGAGTCGCGCAGGAGCCCAGGCCGTTGGTACCGAGCGAGAAGTCGTAGTCGCCGCCCTGGTTGTTGTTGTATTTGCCACCTGCGTAGAGCTCGCAAAAGACGAGCTCCCAGTTAAAGCGCTTCTCGGAGGGGTTCCAGTCGAGCGGGCAGCCGCGGCCGTTGTCCTCTACCTGAATGGAGCCATCGCGAAAGGCGGTAAGGGTGATGAGCTTGCCGTAGCCCTGGCGCGCCTCGTCAACGGCGTTGGACAGGATCTCGAAGGCGGCATGCGCGCAGCCGTCGAGTCCGTCCGAGCCAAAGATGACGGCGGGGCGCAGGCGTACGCGCTCCTCGTCCTTGAGCTGGCGGATACTGTCGTTACCATAGTTTGCGGTGTTTTTTGCCATACTCGCTCTCTCGGTGCTCCTTTGCTGCGTTTAAGTCATATAGATAGTCAAGGTAGCATAGCCCAGCCCACAGACGATTCCACCCAACACGAAATCCATCGAACAATCGTTCGATTAGATAATGAATGCTTGGAATGCGGGAGGGACCTGTCCTGTCCTATTCAAACATCTGCGGCAGGTCGATGAAGACGGTTCGATCGCTTTCGCCAGCTTCGAAGCCCGAACGGGAGAAGAATCCATAGCGATGGCACTTGAGTCCCGTTGCCTCGACTTGGGCGATTTCCTCGTCGACCATTTTTTGCGTGATGGGGGATTTGCGGAACTTTGCTTCGTAGAATGCGTAGCCCTCGGGGTCTTGCGTTACCACATCGAATTCGCCGCTCGTTTTGTTTGCGGGGTCGTCGTACCAGTACTTGCCTATGGCGTCGAAAGCCGGTTCGATCTTGCCGGTCCTGTTCTGCCGCACGAGGTATTGACGGCAGATCTCCTCGAACATATGAGGAACGTAGTTTTCCTCGAAGTCTTGGAAGACGTGACGATCATAGAAGACTTCCGAGTCGAGCAGCTGACGCGCTGAGGCATTGCGGAAAACATAGCGATAGTAAAAGAGCGAAAGCGGATCCACTACAAAGTAGCCAGACTTGCGCTTGTTCGTAGGGTCGTTGATGGGTGCACGCTTTTGGACGATTTCGAGTGACATGAGCTTGTCGAGCACGTCTGCCATGGCCGGACCGCTCGAGACGTGCGACTGTGCCAGCACGTCCCCCCAACGGGAGTAGCCTTGTGCGAGAGCCCCGAAAACTTCGTTGGCGTTGGTCATCTTCGAGATCTCGGCGTTGAGATAGGACGGCACCTCGCTTTCTAAGCGGGCGCCAGGTTCCGTGACGAGCTCGATGATGTTGTCGCGTACGCTTTGGGATTGATCGATGAGGCGATTGTAAAAGGGGATACCGCCAAAAACGCTATAGAGCCGCACCTTGTCCTCGGGCGAGAACGCGGGATAGAACTTCGCAGCGTCAAAGTAATCCATGGGCTTAAGCTCAAGCGCGAGATCAATTCGCCCGTAGAGGGGGCTTTCATGCTCGATGAGGGATTTCATAATCTCAACGTAGGAGCCGCACAGGACAATGTTTAAACGTGAGTCTTCCCTGTGGGCGTCGATTGAGGTCTGAAGAATGCTGTCTAGGCCTTTAACCGCATCTCTCAAGTAGGGGTATTCGTCGAGAACGAGGGTAATGTTCTTGTCTTTAGCTTGGGCAAACAGAAATTCGATGAGCTCGCGGATGCCTGTGAAGGCGAGCGGAGGAAAGCTCAGCGCTTCAGCAACAAGGACGGACAGACTCTCGAGGTTGTCTGCCTCGGAGGTTTGGCGGCACTCGTAATAGACCGTTGCGACGTCCGACAAATCGGTTAGCGCCTGCTTGATGAGCTCACTTTTTCCGACGCGACGCCTGCCGTAAATGAGAACATTGCGCTGCTCGGGTGCTTTGAGCGTTTTCTTAATACGGGCGAGCTCACGCTCCCTGCCAATAAATTCCACTTACTCGGTTCCTTCCGACTCGGTTTTGTCCGAGTTAATTGTATCGCATGGATCAGTTTATGCTCGAGTTTACTCGGACAAAACCGAGTCGGTTCTGCCCGAGTAAATTTGAAGGCGGCCGAATGCGTCTTGCTGCGTTTGCGGTTGGATACGTTGTCGAAAACGTGTCGTGCGGATTGTTGGATCGAATCGAACATTGGGACAGACGTCTCGTTTTATGGGCCGGGGGCGTGCATGTGCGAGTTCTTTTGGCCCATAAGGAACGCTGGTGGGTCGTTATTTGGGCCACGGGTCACTTCGCCGGCGCCGTGTTTCGTCATACGCTCATAGTGGAAGCCGATGCCACGGGACGACGAAGGCCTTGGGCAACGGATGAGGTGCAAGCGAAAGGAGCGGTGAGGATGATGAAGCCCATGACGAAGAAGCTGCTGTTAGGAATTCCCACCGTGACGCTTTCGGCCGTGCTGGCGTGTACGGTGGCCGGCTGTGGCGGTAGTGCTCCGAGCGGCTCGGCTGGCAGTTCGGGCGGCAGCGCGCCTGTGCAGGAAAAGCCCAAAGCCTATGATTCGCAGACGGTCGAGGTGGCAGGCATTACCTATGAGTCGGTGGCTCACGGTACGTTCTATCGTGGCGATGCCAAGCTACAGGACGGCTTTTACCTGCACATCAAGATCACCAACAACAACACAAAGAACAGGACGTTCAGTTCCTTTAACGTGCATGCTGCCCAGGGCGATCTTGAGGCAGGCGACCCGTTGTTTACTTCCGGCAAGGCGGCCGTGCTCGACTACGTTGCAAGCGAGGCCCCCGATGAGCTGCACGAGGGCATCGACCTTTCCGAGAGGCCAGATATCGGCTCGGGCGAGACCGTTGAGTACGTGTATTTCTGGGCGCCCAAGACGGCGTACTACGGGCCTATCACTGTCGAGTTCGTAGACGCTTATGCCCCCGCTAAGAACCACGAGGCCATGCACTTTGACACCACGGGATGCGAGACCAAGGAGTTCAAGGCGGCCGGCGGCGTGGCCGATTCTGGCGAGAAGGCAGATTTAACGGGCATCGACTGCGCATCGTACAGCATCGAGGCCGCCGATGGGTACACGCTGGATTCGTCCGACGAAGAGCGTGAAAAGGCAAACTTCTTCCATGACGAGACTGGAGGACGCCTGAACATCAGCATCTTCCCGCGCTCGCCGGAGGAAGAGGTTGCAAGCCTAGAGCAGGTCTACGAAGGCAAGGAGACAACAACCGACCAGGTCGAGTACAACGGCATAACGTGGCTGCGCTTTACCGGTCCCGACAACGGCCATACACTGTTTGCGACGGCTCCCGCAACGGGTGAAACCGTCCGCGTGTCGATTGGCTGGAAGATCGATTGGGACGCCGCCGTGCCCATGATGGAGGCTCTGAAGCTCAAGTAACAGGCTGCGATTCCCACGTCAGGCGACTCAGGGCTGGCTCCGAGTTATCGGGGCCAGCCCCTTTTGGTGTTCGATGAGCCGAGTCGGCGTCTCTCGCAAAGGTAACTGAGAGCTAGTGAGGCTTATCAGAATTGACCTCATCGGCGGTGTCTTTTTCGAGCGCCGTGCGGCGGGCGCTGTAGGCGATGAGGCCGGCGCCTGCCACGGCGAGTGCAGCAGCGGCTGCCGTAAGGGGAGCGTTGACATCGCCCGTGCCCGCAAGCGCGCCCGCTTTTCCGGAGCGCTTGTTAGTGCCGTGGTCCTTGCCACTGCTGGAGCTGCTTCCGCCGGAGTCGCCGCCCTTGTCAGTACCGCCGCCACTCGAGCCGCCACCGCCGTCCGCCGTCATCGGTGCATCGTGAAGCCCCGTCGTATCCGCGCTGTCGCATACGCCGACCTGAACTTCTGAGCGTTCGCATGCCGCGTCGGGCACATGAAGCTCGTGCAGTACGGCGCCCAGCGCCGAGTTTGCGCCCGGTCGAATTTCCTCGAGCGTTACGGGATCGAGCGCCACCAGATTACGCGCCTTCGCATATAGCGTTACGCGTTTGCCCACCTCGTCGCTCCAGCTCTCCGGGATAGCAAAGCTCATGCGGAACTGTGCCGTGCAACCCGGTGCCAGCACGGCGTTGCCGTTGTCGGCTACCAGCGGGTGCGTTGCAAAACATGTGCCCAGCGTCTCGAGCGCGTACTTCACGTGTGCCATGTCGTTGGCCGAAGCGTTCTCGGCAAGCTCTGGATCGTAGATCGATGCCATGCGTGTGTTCGCTCCGAACCCGATGGATGCGCTGGAGAACGGCTGGCTGGAGCTCTCTCGGTACAGATCGATCGTGCCGGCGGTCAGCAAGGTGTTGCCGTCGTTTCGCACCGTGACCATGAAGGATTCGCCTGCTGCTCCGGGCACCACCGCGCCCGAGGTAGCGACTGCGCCCGTCGGAGTGGCACACGCCACCAAGGGCACTTCGATGCCGTGTAGTTCTGCCTCGCTCTTCTCCGCGCTCACAATGTGCGTGGCGAGCGCGGAGAGCATGCTCCCCGACGTCAAAAATGTCGTTATCTGATCGACGGGATGGTCTAGCTCGCACATCACGAACGGCTCCGTAAACAAATCTCCCGCCAAGGTGCTGGCGAAGATGCGGAAGTGCTTGCCCATCACTGCTACCGGGTTGCCTTCTTCGTCGTAGGTTTGTCCCACCTTGCCATCGGTGTTCTCTACATAGAGCACGCACCTGCCGTTGTTGCTTACGCTAAACGATGCCGGACCACAGCCTGCGGCACCCACGGGCTGCGTTGCAAATGCCGATGCGCCTCGCGTCCAAGTAATATGCTGCAGTTGCTCGTTGACGGTTGCCAAAAAGCCCGAATGTTGTGGCCACGGCACCGCGTGGGGTACTGTGGCATCTGGCGGCATAACGCCCCAACCCGCGATGGACTGGCCGATCACGGCATACGATGCGCAGCCGCAACCGTCTGCGGTCTCGTACGCAACGGGCACCACCATTTTGCCGTTGATATTCTCGGGCGCGCCCAGCTCGATGCTCGACGGTGCCTGTGGAAAGCGGAGGACCTGACGGAACGTGAGACTGTCGCCCGAAACGTCCGACCACAGGGTAAAGCACTCCAGCGCAACCTCGGCCTCGCTGCCGAGCGCCTTTTCTGCGGTGGTTCCGCGGCGGTGGAGGTAGGCACCCGACAGACGTCCGTCGACAAGTGTCTTGCCCACCGTGATACGTGGGCACTGCAGGCAATGGTAGCCATCCTCCTGAAGGCGGCCGCGCGAGATGCTGCGCCACGACGTGTGCGATATCACGCGAACTCCGTCGTTGCTTATGCGCAGGCGCACAACGGACAGTATGCCGGATGTGCTCGCCGTATCGAAAAGGGTGTTGTCACCGGCGGGGCGCTCGCCCGAGACCAGCAGCACGTAGGCGTCCTGGTTTCCCCTCCCGTCCGTATATTCCACCACGTCGAAGTCGTAATCGTATATGCCGTCGCGCTCCACGTCGCCCTCGCCAAACCCAAGGGGGAAGTCCACGGGTGTGGGAGCGGACCACGTGCCGTTCGTCTTTGTATGCACCACCAGGCGCGAACGACCATTCTCGCCGTAGCGCACCGAGGCGATACGGAATAGGCACTCCACGCCGGCAATCATCGTTAGCTTCATGTGGGCTTCGCTGAGCACGCCGGAAAACAGCACGTTGTCGCTCGAGGGTTTTATGCCGCCACGCTCGTCCTCCGACACGCCGGCAGAATTGGCGTTCGGGTCGGCAACGGTGTTCGTTGCCTGACCGATGTAGGTGTACTCATACATCGGCGCGGCGTTTTCGTCGTTCTCTATCAGTGCATGGACGAAATGCTCGATCTGCCCCGTGTCGTCGCTTTCTGCATCCGCCTCGAGCTCAATGCGCGTGACCGCTTGATCCCAATCGCGCACGACAGGCGCAGCGTTTACGGCAGTGGCCTTAACCTCGGCGCGTGCGAGCAGTTCGGCGTTGGTGACGATGGTGGCCGATGCGATAAATTGCGGCACACCACCCGCCTCGGCGTTGCCGGCCGAGCCGAAGCGGGCATCCAGCGTATAAGGCGTATCTCCATCCAATGCGAGCTCAGAGCGCTGGAGCACATACTGGTCGCCATTGTTCACCGACATATTCCACGAATCGATGAGTGTGGGCCACGACCCCGACCAAGCCTTGGTGGTCCACTTGAACATTACGAACTGGAGTATTACATCGACATCGACGTCTGCACCTACACGCAGTCGCGGAAGCTGGTGTCCATTTGCCTTTTCGTACCCAATGAACAGCGTGAGGGATGCGGCGCCGCGCACGGCAGACGAAGCGACGCCTGCAACGCCGGCGCCAAAGGTGACGGCAAGCCCGATCTGGATGGTGAACGAGCCCGACGTGTTTGAATAGTCGAGCGAAATGTTTTTAAAAAACGCCGCGCCGCTGCCGTGCGTGTGGGCACCCACGGCGAGCGCCAGTTTTGCCAGCACCCAGGGGTTGACGTTTAGGAAAAATGGCACCGGTCCTAGGGTAAACTGCTCGGTCCAATTGAGGTCGGTTCTTACCTGGAAGAGGGCCTTAATATTGCCGTATGCGGGGTCGTTGTTGTTGCCCCAGGTTTTGCCCACCCAATCGTAGGCGAGCGAGCCGTACAGCTGTGTGGCGATATCCATCGTGAACAGCGGCGTGCAATGGTGGCGAAGGAGCTTGGTGTTTCTTGGATCGGTGCCCGAACCGGCACTCATCCTCTTGTACTGATTCCACTTCCCCTCCATCTCGTCGAGGTAGCGGTTTGCCTGCTTGGCGCCCGACTCGCGCGGCGATTTCTTCCAGTATTCCGGATCAGGGTTGCCCGAATCGTTCATATAGCTAGCTGGTTTGCACCCTCCGCCAAACAGCACGTATCCAGCAAACGAGAAATCGAACAGAATGGGAAATGTGGGCATCCAGCACGTGAACTTATTGCCGCCGATACCGGGAAACGCCGCGGGGAAATCAAACGGAGTGATCTCTTGGTCCATGGTGGTGGGAATGATGGTGGTCGAGCCCGATTCCGCCTTTGCGGCCGGCGCGGTGACAACGGCCATAGGGGATGAGAGCGTGTAGGTTTTGCCCTGGTAGTCGAGCATAAAGCGCAGCTTGCACCTTTCCTCCAGAAGGCCCGAAGCTGCATCGAGGAACGTGTCTTCAAGCGTGAACGTCGCCAGATTATCCGCGCCCGATGCGCTGGCCTTGATCTGGCCGATCTGCGTGACGGTTTCGGTTGAGCTGCCCGCAGCGGGCATCACTTTATTGATATGCAACGTTGCCTGCCCGCCCTGCGGCAGATGAGCCTGCACGGTAAAAGCGTGCGTGTCGGGCTGGTCGTTTGCTGCTTCGTCCGCTGGCATTGCCATAAACGTGGCGTCGGCGTACTGGATGTCCCATTCGTCGAACGTGAGCTGTCGAAAGTACGGCTCGCCATCGGAGAGCGGACGTGTGGGTGCGGTAATAGCGGTGCCGCCCTGGATACGCGCAAGGGGAATCTCGACATCGCGGTAGCCTGCCATGCTAATGGAGATGCCGCCGTTAAAGTCGTACGCGTCGAGAAGCGTTGCCTCGTCCACGTAGCCTTCTGAAAGAGGGGCGACCTCAAAGATGGCCGTGCCTTCGTCATCGGTCGTGGCGGTGAGCTGCTTGCCTGCGGCATAGCGCGATATGAGCGTGACCTGGGCACCCGTAATGGGCGTATTCTTGTTGGCGACGTCGACCACGACCACACCAAACATGGTGCGCGAGAGCACCAAGACCTTGAAGGGATCATCTTCGTCGGCGTATGCCTCGGCGGGGGCGAACGGCAATATGAAGGCGTTTGCGCTTCCCGGCACGCGCGGCAACATAATGCTCGCCAGCGAGGACGCTCCGGCAACAAGCAACGAACGGCGATCAAGCATCTTTGGCTCCCATCCCGCAGGTATCGGTGGAAATAATCCAATTTTGCGAGAAGGCATCCTGTCACGGTAGTGCCGTCCGAGGGCCAAAATGTCCAATTTGAGCGAGCGAAGCGCCGGGGCTCCGGGGCGCACGTGCCGCGCTAGGCAGTCTGGCCGCTAACGCAGCATATGCGCGACCAGTTCGGTGCGCGTGCCGATGCCAAGCTTTGCATACACGTTGGACAGTCGATTTTTAACGGTACCTGGCGACACGCCCATGTGGCGTGCGATTTCGGCGTTGGTCCATCCGCGGCAGGCGAGCATGGCCATGGTGAACTCCGTGGTCGTTAAATCGTCGGCAACGTCCTCGCCCGAATCGGGGTTGTGGATGCGCCGCCAGCCGTAGCTGAATCGATACGTAATCTCGATGATACGTGCGAAATCGTCAGGGTATTGCGATTTTAGGCATGCCTCGATGAGCCCCTGCAAAAGGCCGTGGTGCTCGCCAATGAGCTCGATAAGGCCGTCGGGGCGCGCAATGTTCCAAGCGGCTCCGAAGTGCGTTTTTGCGGCGTCGACGTCTTTGAGACTCATGCATGCCATGGAAGCTGCCAGGTGCAGGAACAGTTCCGAGATCGGATAGCTCCCCTGTTTCATGATCAGGGCGTTTTCCGCCATGCCCAGACTGCGGCCATATTCGCCGCGCAGGTACAGGGCATGCGCCATCACGTAGCTGGCGAACAGGCGCAGGCCTTCGGGCAGATGCGCCGCAAGCGGATAAAACTCTTCGGCAGAATACGGGGAAGACAAGTGCAGCAGGACGCTCGCGGCCGAGGCGAACAGGATATGCGTGGCGTGGACGGCGGGTGATTCCTCGTCAGTTGGCGTATCGAGGATGCCCGCAAGACAACGGCGGGCGTCGGCGATACGGTTGAGCGACAGGCTGGCGTATCCGCAGATAAAGCATGCGGAATAGCGCAGTGCGGAATCGGTGGCGTCAAGATAGGGGCGCGCCGTCTTGGCAGCGAGGGCGGCCTGTCCGCGAAAGTACAGCGCTTCTGCCGTGGCGATGGTGCGTGAATCGGGGCCGGAAATGCCTGCAACCGCAGCGTCAATCTGCCCCGGCACAAAGGCAGTGCACATCAACGGCATGGGAACGCATGGGTAGCCATCGCAGTCCATCTTCCATCTCCCAACAGCTGGCAACAATAGCAGCAATTGTACTCCTGTTGCTCGGGACCCCTTTCGTTTTACTGCTCGGTTGACGCTGCGGATCGTTTTGGAAGGCTTACGAGCATGGTGGTCCCGTTCTCGGAACTTGTTTCGACCTCTACTGTGCCACCGTGAAGAGCTGCAATCTCCCAAACGAGCGCTAGTCCGAGTCCTGCGCCGCCGTATGCCCTGCTGCGGGATTTGTCTAGACGAAAGAACGGTTGGAAGATGCTCTCACGGTACTGCTTGGGTATTCCCGGGCCCTGGTCCTCGACTCGCAGGAACACGTGGCTGTCGTTGTCGCAGATGGAGACGTTGACAGTCGAGCCGGGGCGGCTGTAACGGATGGCGTTTTCGACCAGATTAAACACCAGCCGATAGAGGAGCGTATCACTTCCGATTGTCAAAGCGTCTCCGGCGCAATCGAGGGTTACGTCCTTATTCTCGGCAAGTGGCGCAAGGTCGGTGAGGACCTCTTCGGACAAGAGACCAAGTTCCACATCGTCCTCGCAAGGAACGCTGCGGAGCTCACTCATCTCGAGCAATACCTTGGCCATTCGAGACATGCGCTCGGTTTGTTCTTGTAGCAGGCCGAGTAGCTCGGCAGTTTCGGGTTGCAAACCGGAGTGCTCGGAGATGAATAGTTCAATCTGTGCTTGCATAAGGGCGAGCGGGGTGCGCAGCTCGTGTGCGGCGTTGCCGGTAAACTGACGCTGTGCAGAGAACCCTTCGCCAAGACGGGCGATCATGTCGTTGAAAGAGGCGCTGCATCGTTGTAGCTCGATGGGCACATCTTCACTGAGCCTGATTTCGCTTAGGTTGTCAGGCTGCACACGCTCGACCTGGGCCGCAAAAGCCCGTAGCGGTTTGAGTGCACGGCCGCTCACAAAGTATGCCAGCGCGCCGCCAAGGAGTGTGACTCCAGCCGTGATGTACCAGGCTGTCGTGCCAAAAGACTCCTGTGCGTCGTTTACGACGATCGTGACCTCGTCATCGAGGCTCTCCTTCGTTGGGTCAAACGCCTGAGGTGCATCTACGCCGGCTGCGCTAAGGGCCGAGATGTCGCTGCCGATAGCATCCATGTAGCGCATGCCCGTATAGCCGACCAGACAGTTCGTCAGCACGCATGCCGCACACGTCAGCAGTGCCGTCATAATCGTTATGCGCCATTGCAGCGAAAGCCTTTTCATTCGCTATCCTCCATAACGTAGCCCTCTCCAATCCGATTGCGAATCGGGTCGTATCCCAAAGCGCTGCGTAGCTTTTTGCGGAGTGACGAGATGTGAACGCGGGTTGCGTTGCTAAAGCTGTTCACGCTGCTATCCCAAACGTGCTCGATAAGCTCCTCTTGGCTTACCGGTCGCCCCTGATTAAGCATCAGGTATTCCAAGATTCCCGTTTCCTTGCGTGTAAGAGATAGAGCCTCACTGTCCACGGAAGCGATGCGCGCCTTGGTGTCAAAGCTGAGCTTTCCGCAGGCTAATACTATGTCGCTTTGTGCGAAGCGCCTGAGGGTAAGGCTGCGGATCCTTGCCGCAAGTTCGTCCAGATGAAACGGCTTGGTAAGGTAATCGTTGGCGCCGGCATCGAGTCCGGCGACTTTATCGGATACTTCGCCACGCGCGGACAGAATCAGTACCTTAGTCTCGCAATCGGTTTTCCTAAGTT
The DNA here is from genome assembly GCF_040098165.1 of Collinsella sp. CLA-JM-H32. Taxonomy (NCBI): domain Bacteria; kingdom Bacillati; phylum Actinomycetota; class Coriobacteriia; order Coriobacteriales; family Coriobacteriaceae; genus Collinsella; species Collinsella sp. CLA-JM-H32. The sequence goes on along the minus strand of NZ_JBBNMZ010000008.1, from coordinate 72,551 downwards.
CCCTGAGCACGGCCATGCCGTCGATACGGGGAAGGTTGAGGTCGAGTACCACGAGGTCAAAGACTTCGACGCCCAGCAGGTCGAGCGCCTCCTGCCCGTCGTGGCAGCAGTCGACGCTGTACGCCAGGTTTCGCAAGCTGCGTGCGATCGTGTCGCACAGTGCTCGCTCGTCCTCGACGATCAAAATACGCATAACAGTCTCCTTGCACATTCCAAATCGCGCTTAACACGGATTTTATAGTCGATATGGTCCAATGGTCGCGTAACGAAAGGAGTGGTCAGGTTGTTCAAAGCGGTAAAGCCCGTGGTACAGGTCGCTTTGTTGATCGTCGGAATTGCCATGGTGTGCTTTGGTGTTATGCGTGGCGAGGCGGATGCCGTGCTGGCCAAAGCGATTAGGCTGTGCTTGGAGTGTATCGGAATTGGATAAAAGAGAAAACACTGCGTCGCATGTTTTGGCCCGATTTCGCGGATTCATTCAGGCGGCGGCGACGCTGGTCACCAACATTCACCTGCCAAACTTTGCCAAAGGCGGCATCTATCAGGGCGCGGGAAAAACAGTCTGCGTACCTGGACTTAATTGCTATTCGTGCCCCGCGGCATCGGGTGCGTGCCCCATCGGGTCGTTCCAGTCGGTGGTAGGTTCATCCAAGTTCAACTTTTCTTACTATGTTACCGGTACGCTCATTTTGCTCGGCGTGCTGCTGGGACGCTTTGTATGCGGCTTTCTGTGCCCGTTTGGCTGGCTGCAGGAGCTGCTTCATAAGATTCCCGGAAAAAAGTTCTCCACGAAAAAGCTTAAGCCGCTCACGTACATCAAGTACGTCGTGCTGCTGTTTGCCGTGGTGCTGCTGCCCGTCTTGATGGTTAACGACGTGGGCATGGGCGACCCGTTCTTTTGCAAGTACATCTGTCCGCAGGGTGTGCTCGAGGGCGCCATTCCGCTGGCCATCGCCAATGCCGGCATTCGATCTGCGTTGGGACATCTCTTTACTTGGAAACTTGCCGTTCTCATTGCCGTGGTAGTGCTGAGCGTTTTGTTCTACCGCCCCTTCTGCAAATGGATTTGCCCACTCGGCGCATTCTATGCGCTCATGAATAGGGTGTCCTTGTTGGGGATTCAGGTTGACGCGTGCAAATGTGTCTCGTGCGGCAAGTGCTCAAAGGTTTGTCAGATGGACGTTGATGTGGTCCGCGCGCCCAATCATGCCGAATGTATCCGGTGCGGAAAGTGCATCGGGGCCTGTCCCGTCGATGCCATCAGCTATCGCTATGGCCTGGATGTGTCGGCGGAAAAGCTTCCCTTGACCGCTGATAAAAAGTAAACAAGCTTCGACAAAACGGAGGAATGACTATGAAGCTTTCTAAGATTGCGGCCCTGTTTATGGTGCCGGTATTGGCCTTGTGCCTTGTGGCATGTTCGGCGCCCGGTGGCAATGCGAGCGAATCTGCGAGCTCCGATCCTAAGATCGCAGAACTCACTGCGCAGAAGCCGGCCAATGCCGACGAGGCCGCCGAGCTGTATGCGAAGCTCATGCAGAAGGAGAACGAGATCTTTTCGAGTGATAACGCGCTGTGGGAAAAGGTATTCAATGCGGCAAATAAAGACTCGACAATGATTGAGGACGGCAGCAATTACGGCGATTTCTTGCTCAAGACCATCGACGGCGCCAAGGATGAGTTTACGGCGGATGAGCTTAAGACGCTCAAGGCCGGTGCGCAGCAGATCAAGGAAATCGAGGACAAGCTCGAGAGCTTGGAGAAGGAGTTCCCCGGCTGTGGAAGCACGCCGAGCGCAGGCGAGAGCGTCGATGCTTCGACCGCTGGCATGACGGCTGGTGCCAATGCTTCGAGCGAGGCGACGAAGTTCCCCAGCTTTACGGGCAAGGACCTGGACGGCAACGACGTGAGCAGCGACGAGCTGTTCTCTAAGAACAAGGTTACCGTCATGAACTTCTGGTTCACCACTTGCAAGCCGTGCGTGGGTGAGTTGGGCGATCTTGAGAAACTGAATCAGGAGCTTGCCGAGAAGGGCGGCCAGGTCGTGGGCGTCAATTCCTTTACGCTCGATGGCAACAAGGGCGAGATTGCAGATGCCAAGGACGTGCTGAGCAAGAAGGGCGTGACATATAAGAACATCTGGTTCAAGTCGGATAGCGAGGCCGGTAAGTTTACGTCAAATTTGTTCTCGTTCCCGACGACGTATGTCATCGATCAGAATGGCAACATCGTAGGGGATCCAATCGTGGGAGCCATCAGCTCCGCCGAGCAGCGCGCAGCACTCAACAAACTTATCGACCAGGCGATTGCGAATAGCGAGCAGTAGAAAACGCGTAAAGCATAGCGAGGATCGTGTGTCGCTGTGCGAAGTAGTTCGCTCCCTTTCAAGATAAACTCCACCATATAGAGGTCCCGCTCGGGACCTCTTCTTTTAGGCACCGTCCCGTTCGTTTTTTGATGCGGTTCCCTACATTCCTCACTGGCGCCGGCAAAAAATGGGGATAGAGTAGGACAAACGCGTCGAATACGAACGGCGGGGGAGAGCGGGCGAATGTGCCTGCGCAGGAGAGGTTGCCGTCCATGCTGGAGCTCAAAGGTATTTGCAAAAGGTACGTTACGCAGGCGTTTACGCAGGTGGCGCTCGACAGCGTGAGCCTGTCTTTTCGCGATAACGAGTTCGTGGCCATTCTGGGACCTTCGGGGTCGGGCAAAACTACGATGCTCAACGTTATCGGTGGGCTCGACCACTTTGATTCTGGCGACCTGCTGATCGACGGTATTTCGACCAAAGACTTTCACGATCGCGATTGGGATGCCTACCGCAACAACCGCATCGGCTTTGTGTTCCAAAGCTATAACCTCATTCCGCATCAGACCATTTTGGAAAACGTGGAGCTGGCGCTCACGCTCACGGGCGTGGGGCATGCCGAGCGCCGCCAGCGTGCGCGCGAGGCGTTGGAGAAAGTCGGCTTGGGCGAGCACGTTAACAAGCGCCCGAGCCAGCTTTCGGGCGGGCAGATGCAGCGCGTGGCCATCGCCCGCGCCCTGATTAATGATCCCGAGATTGTGCTGGCAGACGAGCCGACCGGCGCTTTGGATTCAACGACATCCGTACAGGTCATGGACCTGCTCAAGGACGTGGCGCGCGACCGCCTAGTCATCATGGTCACGCACAATCCCGAGCTGGCGTACCAATATGCCACGCGCATCGTCAATCTGGCGGACGGCAAGATCACCGACGATTCCGATCCCTTCGATGCTGCCAAGGTCGCGCGTCGCGAGGCAAAGCCTACGCGCAAAACCTCGATGAGCTTTGTGACGGCGTTGGGGCTTTCTGCCCGAAACCTCATGACCAAGAAGGGCCGCACGGCCATGACGGCCTTTGCGGGCTCGATTGGCATTATCGGTATCGCGGCGATTCTGGCGCTGTCCAACGGCGTAAACGGCTACATCAAAAAGGTCGAGGAGGATACGCTCTCGAGCTACCCGCTCACCATCTCCAAGCAGGATTACGACCTGTCGTCCATGATGGGCGGACAGGGGGCTGCGGATGATGACTCGCCTGAAAACGTGGATTCATCCGACGACAGTGCCGGCGGCAAGGCTAAAGGAACCGATAAGATTCCTGTGGTCACGGCCGTAAAGGATATGTTTGCGAGCGTTAAGTCCAACGACATGACGAGCTTTAAGGCATGGCTCGATGCCGGTGGCGACGGCATCGATAAAGAGGTCAACGCCATTCAGTACGGCTACGGTGTATCGCCGGTTGTCTATCGTGCCGGCAAGGGCGATGAGAAGCCTGTCCGGCTGGTGCCCAACGCCATGACCGAGGCCATGAGCGGAGGCGCGAGCTCGGCGGCAACGGTGAGCATGGAATCCATGGGAACCTCGGTCTTTAACGAGATGATCGACGACCAGAGCCTGCTCGACAGTCAGTACGATGTCGTCGCCGGTCATTGGCCCACGTCCGCCAACGAAGCCGTAATGGTGCTCTCGAGTCGTGGCACGGTGGGTGACTACACGCTCTACAGCATCGGCGCGCTGGATATCAATGAGCTCAACGATCTGGTAAACAGCGCTATGACGGCTGACGGTGGGGTCGAAACGCCCGAGACCGGCACCGAATTTACCTACGACGATGCGCTGTCCACGACGTTTAAGGTGCTGTCGCCGGCCGATGCCTATCGCAAAAACGAAGAGACCGGCATGTGGACTGACATGTCTGACGATGCCGACTTTATGACGGCCAAGGTTGCCGACGGTATCGACGTGCACATTGTGGGTGTGGTGCGACCTAACGAGACCGCCAACGCGAGCGCGTTGTCTCCGGGTATTGCCTATACGCATGCACTGACTCGCCAGCTTATGGAGCGCGCCGCCGATTCGCAGATTGTGCAGGAGCAACTCGCCCACCCCGAGACGGATGTCTTTACGGGCAAAACCTTCGACGAACTGCAAGGCGAGGCCAAGCAAGGCGTGGATCTGGGCAGCATGTTCAGTGTGGACGAGGCAGCGCTCAAGAGCGCGTTTTCGTTCGATACATCTGCGCTCTCGGGTGCAGCCGGCGGTATGGACCTTTCTGGCATCGATCTGTCGGGGCTGGACATTGACCTTTCGGGCGTTGGCAAGGACATCGACTTCAGCGACATCATGGCAAAAGCGCCAACCCCAGATTTCTCGGGTATCTTTGACGGTCTGGAACTCACGCCCGAGCAAATGCAGCAGGTGGGAACACTAGCCAACCAGCTGTTTGAGGGCTTTTTGCAGTCTGATCAGTTTAAGGCGCTGTCGCCCGAAGACCTTAAGGACGCGTCAAAGCTCGCCGCCGCATTCTCGACGTATCTTGAGAATGATGCCGCAGCCCAGCAATATCTGGCTCAGCTCAAGGCACTCGGTGGCGATGCCCTGGCCGAGCGCCTGCAACAGGCGATGACCGACTATGTGCAAAAGCAGCTGGCTCCGTATCTGCAGCAGGCTATGGATCAGGTGATGAAGACAATTAGCGAGCAGATTGCGACGACGGTATCGTCCCAGCTCAAGGCGGGCGCGGCAGGGCTCATGGGCCAGATAGCGACACAGATGTCTTCGAGTTTTGCCAACCTGGCGGGCGCTATGCATATGGATGCGAGCGCCTTTGCCCGCGCCATCCATTTCAACATGGACGCCGAGGATCTGAGTTCGCTCATGATGAGTTATGCCAAGGCATCGCAGCTTACCTATGACAACAACCTGACCACACTGGGTTATGCGGACGAGGCGGACCCCATCTCGGTCAAGATTTTCCCGCGTGACTTTGAGGCCAAGGAGCGCGTACTCGACCATATCGATGCGTACAACAAGCAGGTCAAAGCCGCCGGCCACGACGAGCAGGCAATCTCGTACACCGACTACATGGGCATCATCATGGGCTCGGTAACTGATATCGTGAATACCATCAGCTTGGTGCTCATCGCATTCGTGAGTATCAGCCTGGTGGTGAGCTCCATCATGATCGGCATCATCACGTACATCAGCGTGCTGGAGCGCAAAAAGGAGATTGGCATCCTGCGCGCGATTGGCGCGTCGAAGCGTAACGTGGCAAACGTGTTCAACGCCGAGACCTTTATCGAGGGCCTCATTGCCGGCGTCTTTGCCATTGTCGTCGTGGTGCTCGTGAGTTTCCCGGTCAATGCCTGGGCACTTGCGGTCAAACAGGTTCCCAACCTGATGAGCCTGCCCGTGCAGGATGCGCTGGTACTCATTGCAATTTCGGTGCTGCTAACGGTCGTTGCCGGCCTGCTGCCTGCCCGCAGCGCATCCAAGAAGGACCCCGTCGAAGCCCTGCGCTCCGAATAATGCGACAAAGGGACTGTCCCTTTGTCACGTTCGTTGATATGAGAGAAGAGTAGATGATCCTTTCGTTGGCCCCCATGGAGGGGATTACCGGGCATGTGTTCCGTCACGTGCATGCGGAGTGCTTCGGTGCGCTCGATTGCTATTACACGCCGTTTTTGCCGCCGCCGCGGGTGGGAAATCGCTTTGGCGGCAAGGCGTTTAAGGAGATCGATCCTGCCAATAACCAGGGGCTCAACGTGGTGCCTCAGCTGATGTCCAAGAACGCGGACGAGTTTGTGTGGGCGGCGCAGGTGCTCGCCGACATGGGCTATCGCGAGGTCAATCTCAACCTGGGTTGTCCTTCGGGAACGGTTGTCGCCAAGGGCAAAGGATCGGGCTTCTTGCGCAATCTCGACGAGCTCGAGGCGTTCTTAAGCGATGTGTGCGAGCGGTCGCCGTTGCCGGTGTCGGTAAAGACCAGGCTGGGGCTGGAGAATGACGACGAATACGAGCGCGTGCTCGATCTGTATTGCCGCATGCCGTTGGCAGAGCTGATCGTGCATCCGCGCGTACAGAAGGACCGCTATACGGGCTTGCCGCGCAAAGAGTTTTATGGCGAGACGCTGGAGCGTGCGCCGTTCCCCGTGGCCTATAACGGTGACATTTTTGATCTTGAGGATATGGACGCGCTGGTGGAGGCCTATCCCGGCACGCGCCATGTGATGTTGGGGCGTGGCCTGCTCGCGAACCCCGCTCTGGCTCGCATGGTCAAGGGCGGCCCTGCTGCAACGGCTGCTGAGCTGCAGCGCTTCCACGACACGCTGTTTGCGGCATATGCAGAAGAGATTGGCGGCAATGCGGTCTTCCGCATGAAGGAGTGGTGGTTCTACGCCAAGTGCGCTTTCGCTGATCCCGCTACCGTCCACAAGATCGTACGCAAGACCAAAAAGGTCGACGAATACCGCGCTGCCGTCGAGCGCGTCTTTCGTGAACAGCCGCTTGCACCCACAGCTCGCTTCCACGGCTAACTAGTCATCGGGGGCGTTCTTTAACGACTGGTCATTTAAGGACGTCCCCAACGACTATGTAGCAAAAACATGTACACCAGCATCCAAAGATGTCGAAAAATGTCGACTTTGGATGCTGGTGTACATGTTTGGGTCCGACGGGGGAGCGGGCCTAGGCAATCAGTGCATCAAGTGTAATGAGCTCTCTGAGCCGCTCCGTGCGTGTTTGCCCATGGCGTTTGGCTTTTTCGTCAAACGCCTCAAGAATCGATTCGCCCACACGTGCTGATATAACGACGCTCGGCTCATCGGAGATTGGTGGCCTTCCCAACTTGATGGTGTGACCTTTCGGCCACTCATCTTTTTCGTAGGCTTCCGCGGCTTTCTTCAACTCTCCGGGAGCAAACCCCATCATCTTTTCGAGCTGCTTAGCATCCATGGCGCCTCCTATCGATCGACATAATGTCGAGCGCCGGTTCTCGGATTCTCTTTTTGTATACAATTTTGTAGACAAAAATACAAGCAGTTCATCGGGCTAATTAGCTTGTTTTGACCTGCCTGTTCGATAGGAAATGAGCATTGACGGCTTCGATACTCCTTTGCTTTTCAGCTTGGAATTTGGATGCTCATTGAACTTCCGGAGGGGAGCCCTTTATTAAGCTATTGAGATTCTGGGCAGGAGCTCTCACTGGTCTTCGGTAATGGGGCCAGCTTAATTCGCGACACAGTGTGTCGCGAATGGGAGTAGTCGTTAGGTGTCCTTCAATGGCTACTCATATAAGAACGTTCAAGTGTCGGATTTTGTCATTTAGTGTCGCTCTCAGCGACTATTCTGGAGGGTCGTGGTCAAAAAAGGGCAAATATGAGTACTGTTGCCATTATGGTTGCATTTATTTGCTATAAATTGTAGCTCCTGATGAGATTTGTTCCCATTAAGAGCTACTTTTATTGAACATATGAGGAGAAATAACGTCGTCTGCGGACGAGTGGAACGTTGAATAGTTCCTGAAGTGATCAAAATCGCTGCTACTAAACAGGTAGCAGTACTCATATTTGCCCTTTTTTGACCACAGCCCTCTCGGAAACCTTTCCAGAGGCGTCAAACAGCCATAATCCAAAGGTCTCCTCAAACAATTAGCCGGCCAAGAGCGTCCATGACTACCAAAAAGCTGTACGCCAGCATCCAAAGATGTCGAAAAATGTCGACTTTGGATGCTGGTGTACATGTTTGGGTCGTATGGGTTGGGGCCCTGGACGGACAGAGCGTGCGTACTAGAGCAGGTTTTCCTGCACCCACGCGATGATGTCGCTCGATTCGTAGAGTGGTTTGCCGTCGATGAACAGGCAGGGAACCTGGCGTTTTCCGCCGACGGCGATGAGTGTCTGTTCGGCATCGGAATCGGTCGAGATATTGCGCTCGGGAATGGTCACGCCGTTATCGGCCAAAAAGTGCTTGACCTTTAAGCAATACGGGCAGCCGGTCATAACGTACAGCGCGAGCTCGTGATTAGTAGCCATAGGTCTCCAATCGGTTGAGGTTTTGATTGAAATACCCAAAGCCGCCGCGGTCTATGCGCGCGTCAACGAAGACTCGATGGCCTGGACCAGAAACGCCGTGGCTCCGGTGGCGCAGGGCTTGTCGTAGTAGTCAACAAAGCGCTGGTCGGCAAGATAACCGTGGGCGAGGCCCAGGTACGCCTCGTCTTGGGGCTCGCATCCCCAGTTGAGAGCAATCCAGCGACGATGCATCGCGACAAGCTTACGAGCCTCGTTGCTCTCTGGGTCGCCAATGCCCATGGCAATTGAGAGCTGGCCCAGAATAGCGCGTTCAAGTTCCTTCATGTCGTTCCATGTCTCGGGGTCCATGTCCAGCAACGCTTCGTTTGCTGCATCGATAGCCTCATCGCCGTAGCGCGCCCGCGCCTCGGCACCGTAGCGCGCCTCGTTTTCCTGCATGGTGCGCCAGCGCTCCAGTTGCGGCAGGACGGCGCCCATGAGCGAGACGGCTTCGTCGAGCGACATGCCGGTGTTTTGTGCCAGGCGCGGGGCACAATCCTCAATCATTGCCTCCATGGTGGTGTCATAGGTGTACTTGCCGTGGTCGTAGCACCACTTGCAGTAATGATCGGTCGCGGTGCCCGTGGCATCGGTGCCGCAGTCGTCGGGCGTGAGTATCATGCCGCAGCTCTGGCAATAGTGCTCAGGCATTTCGAGCAGGTGGGACAGCGGTTCTCCGGTTACGGCGGCGATGAGCTTCATCATGTCGATGCCCGGTGTGACCTCGCCGCGCTCCCACCGGCTGATGGCCTGGCGTGTGACGAAGAGCTTAGCGGCAAGCTGCTCTTGGGTAAGGTGATGGGCGCGACGGACAGCAATGAGCTTTTCTGCAAAGGCCATAGCGGCTCCTTTCTGCTGGTTGATGGCTTAAGCATACGCGGCGGCAGGCGCCCTTCCAAGCAACCGTTGGTTGCACGACGGGGGACCGCGGCGAAGAATTGCGCGCAACGCCCCACGCCTCCATGCCGTACAATGACCGGCATGGAACCTATCGCACGCATACATACCGACCTGCCGCAGAAGTTCGGCATTCCGCGCAACAGCTTTTTGGCGCCCCATCTGCAGGGACGAATCTTTTTTGAGCCGGAATTTGCCTCCAATGCAGCGGTTGAGGGCCTGGACTCCTTCTCTCACCTGTGGCTGCTGTGGCGCTTCGAAAACGGAACGCCCGGCGGCACGGCTAAGGATATTGCCGTCGACGCTAAAACGCAGGACAGGTCCGGCACCAACGCAAAATGGTCGAAAACCGTGCGCCCGCCGCGTCTGGGCGGAGCCGAACGTGTGGGAGTGTTTGCCACGCGCAGTCCGTTTCGCCCTAATCCCATCGGGCTCACCTGCGTCAAGCTTGATCGTGTCGAGCTCACCGACGATGGCCCCATCATCCATGTGTTGGGGGCCGACCTGCGCGACGGTACGCCCATCTACGACATCAAGCCCTACATTCCGTTTGCGGACTGCCACCCGGATGCGACCGGAGGCTGGATCGAGGATGCTCCGTGGCAAGAGCTCGATGTTGAGTTTCCGCAAGCACTGCAGGATATGGTCCCGCCCGCAAAGCTCCTCGGCTTGGTCGAGGTCCTTCGCCAAGACCCGCGCCGCGCGGGCAGCAAGCACGAGCCACACCGCGTCTATCATCTGGCTTACGCCGGGCTCGACATATCGTTTACGGTCGATGAAACCCAGCTAACCGTAGTTGCCGTCAACGACGCGCAAGACTAACCAGCCATTCGTCCGCACCCGTCAAATTAAGCGCCAAACCCCGCGCCAAAACCGCCCACGCTGGTGGACAATAACGCCTACCAAAACAATCAACTTTGCACGGGAGTCCAGCATGAAATACGACTTCACTTCAATCATCGACCGCCACGGCATGGACGCCATCGCCGTTGACTCTTGGGGTGAGATCCCCGGTATGGCCCCGAACGCACCCGACGAGGGCTTCGACCGCATTCCCATGTGGGTGGCCGACATGAACTTTGCCACGGTGCCCACGGTCCAGGAACACATCATTCAGCGCGCCCAGCACCCCATGTTTGGCTATTTCAATCCGCGCTCCGAGTATTTCGACCGCATCATCGAATGGCAGAGCCGCCGCAATGGCGTCGAGGGCCTGCGCCCTGAACATATCGGTTACGAAAACGGCGTGCTGGGCGGTGTCGTGTCGACGCTGCGCGCGTATGTCCAGCCGGGCGATGCGGTGCTGGTCCACAGCCCCACCTACATCGGCTTTACCAAGTCCATTGAGGCCGCGGGCTATCGTATTGTCCATAGCCCGCTTAAGCTCGACGATCAGGGCGTGTGGCGCATGGACTTTGAGGACATGGAGTGCAAACTCGCCCAAAACCACATCCATGCCGCGGTGTTCTGCTCGCCGCACAATCCCTGCGGCCGCGTATGGGAGCGCGACGAAATCGAGCGCGCCATGGACATCTATCGCCAGCACGATTGCGTGGTGATTTCGGACGAGATTTGGTCCGATATCATCCTGCCGGGGCACAAGCACATCCCGACGCAGTCGGTGAGCGAGGATGCCCGCATGCGCACGGTTGCCCTCTATGCGCCGAGCAAGACGTTTAACCTGGCGGGCCTTGTCGGCAGCTACCACATTGTCTACAACGAGACGCTGCGTGACCGCATCTGCGCCGTGTCCAACAAGACCCACTACAACGAGATGAATGTCCTCTCCATGCATGCGCTTATCGGTGCCTACCAGCCGCAGGGCTACGAGTGGGTGGACGAGCTCAACCAGGTGCTTGCCGGCAATATCGAGTGCTTCTGCGATTACGTGGACGGGCATTTTGAGGGCGTGTCCTATTCGCGTCCGCAGGGCACGTACATGGTGTTTCTGGACTGCACCGAGTGGTGTCGCGAGCATGGCCGCGATATTCAGTGGCTGCTCGACGAGGGGGCGCGCGTGGGCGTGGGATATCAGGACGGCCGCCCGTTCCACGGGCCCTGCCACATTCGCGTGAATCTGGCGCTGCCGCTTTCGCGCGTAAAGGAAGCGTGCGACCGCCTGGACCGCTACGTTTTTAATGCACGGTAAGTGAGCACTGCATGCGGGGCCTTCTGCCAAGTCGGCTGGAAGGCCCCACATGGTAAAACGTCTGTAGCCATTGGGCACTCGTGTGGTTTTGTTTGCTATTATTTTTTACCATTTCAGTCTGTAAACAGGATCGTATGGAGCTCGATGAAAAGGTCCCGTCGCTCGGTTGCCATTTCGTTGTTTGTTGCGCTTGCGGTAGCGTGCGCCTTTGTCGTAGCGATAGCCGGCTGTTCCGGGTCGAATGGCAGAGCCTCGACGTCTGCATTAGAAGGCCTGGATGCCTCGCAGGCCAAAGACGACAACCTTAAGACGCTCAACGTCGGCAGCGACCTCTATCCACCGTTTGTGTATACCGACGAGTACGGCGATATCGTTGGCCTGGATGTCGAGATATTGACCGAGGCTTTGGCTCGCATTGGTTACAAGCCAAAATACCAGCTGATCGACTGGGAAAAGAAGAAGGAGCTGCTGGCGAGCGGCGAACTCGATTGTGTCATGGGCAGCTTTAGTATGACGGGTCGCGAAAACGAATATCGTTGGGCCGGCCCGTACCTTGCGAGCCGCCAGGTGGTTGCGGTCGATCCCCAGAGCGATATCTACACGCTTGCCGATCTTGAGGATAAGATCGTGGCGGTTCAGTCCACCACCAAGCCCGAGGACATTTTGCTCAATCGCATAAATGAAAACGTTCCGCAGATCAAGGAACTCTACAGCTTTTCGGACGGTTCATACCTGAACCCGGCGCTCGTCGAGGGCCTGGTCGACGCTATCGCCGCGCATGAGTCCTCGTTCCTCACCTACGAAAAAGACTATGGTGTGACATATCGCATTTTGGATGAGCCGCTGCTAGAGGTCGGTTTGGGCACCGCTTTCGATATCAACGATACGCGTGGCATCGACGTCAAGCTCACTCATGCCTACCAAGAAATGCTTGCCGATGGCACCATGGAACGCCTGGTGTCAAAGTACTTCGATGACCCTTCGCCATTTTTGAATATGGAGGCCTGTCATGATCGATGCGCCCGACCACGCTGCTCAGGAGCGGGGCAATCGTTCGGCAGGGGCATGGCTCCTTGTCGCTCTGCTGGGGATAGCGCTCTCGGTTGTTGCCGGCATGATGAGCTACGATTACACGACGGCCCAAGCCGAGCAGCGCTTTGCCGACGTTGTCGATTACGTGGCGACGCAGAGCCTTTCCTACGATGCATTCAACAGCGCCTATACGACCAAAAACCTGATTCGCGTTATGGAGATCGCCGGAGAGGCTGCCCGCGATATGGAGCGCGACGGTTCGGTGGATAACGCCATGCTGGAGCAATACGCCGACCAGTTCAACGTGAGCGCGCTGATCGTGACGGACGCATCGGGCAATTTGGTGTCCGAGTCCTCGACGGGCGATGTGGACTACGGGTCGCTCGCTACGTATCTCAAAGAATCACCCGTGCTTGAGGTGGCAACTCATCCGCTTAAGTCCTATACCGCCCGCATCACGCTTGCGGATGATTCGGTCGCAGACATTGGCTGCGTGACTCGGCAGGATGGCGAGGGCATCGTTATCGCGGTAAGGCATCAGAGCGCGAAAGCGGTTGCAAGCAATACACTCAAACTGCAGAGCTTGCTTGATGGCTATGAAACCATCGATAGCGGCAATATCGTGATCGAAAGCGACGGCAAGGTCGTTGCGACCAATGCCGTTGAACCCACCGTATTGGGCGTGTTCGATCTGCCTGCGACGGATGTCTTTATTGTCGACGGTATTAAGGATCGATGCCTGGCTGGTAAGGTCAGATTGGTTAACGCCGACGGCGAGTGGTATTTGGGCACATTTGGAAAAGCGCACAAATTCTATGTGTACACCTATGCCTCGGCGCAGCGCTACTTTGAGGTCGCCGCGGCTGTTGCCGCCGGCGTGCTGGTGCTCTACGGCGGTGTTATAGCCGTTGTTGTGACGGTGCGTCGCCGCGCTGATCGTCGACGTTTGACGGACTTGCTGCAGCAGGAGCGCGACTATGGCGACAAGCTGGCAAAGGCGGCGCGTGAGGCCTCGTCTGCCAACTCGGCAAAGACGGAGTTTCTGCGTCGCATGAGCCACGATCTGCGCACGCCCATCAACGGCATTCGCGGCATGGTCGAGGTTGGCGATGCCAATGCGGACGATCTGCAAAAGCAGACCGAGTGCCGCTCAAAGATCTGGACGGCATCGGGACTGCTGCTCGACCTTGCCAACGAGGCCCTGGATATGAGTCGCCTGGAGAGCGGGCAAATCGATCTGGAGCTTGTTCCCACAAACTTGGTGACCCTCAACCACGAGGTGCGCGATATTCTGGAGCGCCAGGCCGAGGAGCGTCTGGTGACAATTATCTGCGACCAGCAGACGCTTAATCATCCCTATGCGCGGGTGAGCGTGACGCACCTCAAGCGCTTGTTGCTCAATATTGCCGGCAATGCCGTCAAGTACAACCGCCAGGGCGGCTATGTTCGCCTGGTGTGCCGCGAGGTGGAGCCAGCGGATGGCGTCCCCGTCTATGAATACACGATCGCCGACAACGGTATTGGCATGAGCGAGGAGTTCCAACAGCGCCTCTACGAGCCGTTTTGCCGTGAGGGGCAACAGGTGGAAGGCGCTTCATCGGGAACTGGCCTGGGCGCGCCTATCGCAAAACAGTTGGTCGAGCTTATGGGCGGAACCATGAGTTTTACGAGCGTCTTGGGGCAGGGGACGACGTTTACCATCCGCCTGCCGTTCGAGAAATGCAAGCGCTCCGAGATTCCTCAGGCTGTGCGCGTGGACGCGGGAGACGGCGATGCACTCCAGGGCTTGCGCGTTTTGCTCGTAGAGGATAACGATCTGAATGCCGAGATCGCGCAGTTTACACTCAGCCGTGCCGGTGCCGTCGTGACGCATGCTAAGGATGGCGAGTCTGCCGTTGAGGCGTTTGCCGCGAGCGCACCGCACGAGTACGACGTGGTGTTGATGGACATCATGATGCCTGGCATCGATGGCCTTGAGGCCACGCGTCGGATTCGAGCACTCGATCGCGAGGATGCCGCGACCACGCCGATTATCGCCGTGAGTGCCAACGCCTTTGCCGACGACCGCAGACTTTCGCGCGAGGCGGGCATGGACGCGCACCTGAGTAAACCCGTGAGCTCGCAAGAGCTCGTCGAGGCGCTTGCGCACATAGCTGCCGACGCTTCATAAGCATATGGCCCGGTTCCAAGGTGGGTTGGAACCGGGCCATATTGCTATTTGTGAGTTTTGCTTTTGAGGCTTACTTTTCTTGAATCTGCTTGCCGCAGAGATGCTCAATCGTAATCTCGTAGAGCCGGACGCCCTTAATGTCCTTGGCGATTTCCTCTTCGACCTCCTCGGCAGAAGGGTAGTACTTAAGCGCGAGCTGGCGGACTTTATCCTCGATAAACGCGGGGGTGTCATTCGCCAGGCGACAGCGGCCAAAAACCACGGTACTCATAACGTAGGGAGCCCAGTCACCGTCCTTGTACCACTCGTTGCCGTAAACGGTAAAGCAGACCTTGTCATCGCGCTTGAGTGAATCGACCTTGTGGCCGGCCTTGGCGCCATGGAAATAAATCTTGTCGTGCTCGGTGTCAAAGAAGTAGTTGACGGGAATGGCGTACGGGTAGCCATCGTCGCCGTTGACGGCAAAGACGCCGCGCTTGCAGGTAGCGAGCAGCTCGCGCGCTTCCTCGTCGGTGATGGCGCGTTTCTTTCGACGTAAGGGCCTAAACATCGTTGGCTTCCTTTCTGGTCGTGCGTGGTAGTTGAGCACAAACTATAGCGAAACGGATCCGTTTTTCTTGATGCGGGCGAGTATGTTTTTGAGCTTGTTAAAGTCGAGCGGTTTGGACAGATGGGCGTTCATGCCGGCGTCATGTGCCGCCTTGGAGTCCTCGGCAAAGGCGTTGGCGGTGAGCGCGATGATGGGGATATCGGCTGCATCGACCTTCTCGCTCAGACGAATCGTGCGGGTTGCCTCATAGCCGTCCATGTCCGGCATCATAATGTCCATCAGGATCGCATCGAAGCTGCCGGCGGGATGCGACAGGTACAGATCGACGACTTCGTTGCCGTTGGCGGCGCGGGTGACCACGATGCCCTCGGATTCTAGCAGCGCCTGGGCAATCTCGGCATTCAATTCGTTGTCTTCGGCGAGCAGTACGTTCATGTCGGCGAGCGAGCAGTCGAGCGCCCCCTCGACCGTATTCGCCCGCGCCTGGGGGTTCTTGTCGATATCGAGCGGAATCTCCACGTAGAACGAGGTGCCCGCATGGAGCTCGCTGGTGACTTCGATGGTGCCGCCCATCAGTTCAATAAGCGACTTGACGATTGGCATGCCCATGCCGGTTCCTTGGAACTTGCTACGCGCATCGTTACCTTCTTGGGCAAACGGCTCATAGATATGCTTTAAAAACTTGGAAGTCAGGCCAATGCCGGTATCCGAAACGCTAAAGCAAAAGAGCGCGCGCCCGTTATCGAGTGGCTTGGTCTTTGAGCTAAAGGTGACGGAGCCGCCGTGCTTGTTGTACTTAATGCTGTTGTCTAACAGGTTGATCATGATCTGTCGGATATGGGTGGGACTGCCGACCATGTATGGCCCCGTGGTGTATGGCAGACTATTGTCCTGCATGGTGATGCCGTTATCGGATGCGCGGAGCTTGCACAGCACTAGCGTATTGTCACAGAGCTCTTTGAGGTTAAAAGGCGCATGTTCCAGTGTTATCTTGCGGTCTTCAATTTTGCCCATCTCGAGGATGTCGTTAATCAGCGAGAGCAGGTGATTGGCGGCAACACGAGCCTTGGCGCGGCTTTCGCGGGCGACCTGGATATCGCCTTCCTTCAATTCCTCGATATCGATAAGGCCCAGGATGCCGTTGAGCGGCGTACGGATGTCGTGGCTCATGCGCGTGAGGAATGCCGTCTTAGCGGCGTTGGCGGCGTCGGCTTTTTCGCGCTCGGTTCGAGCGCGCACGAGCGCCCAGATGAGCAGGACGATGCTGACCGACAACATACCGATGAGGGTGGAGGCAACGGCGGTGCGGTTGCGATAAAGGAATTGAAGCGTGTTGGATTCCTGGGCCGTGTACGACGTAGAGGAGTAATTGCTTGCGGAGAGCGATTCTCCGGCATTGATGATGCCCTTGTTGATGATTCCCAGCAGCTCGGGCTTTCCGCGCGAAATCCAGCACGAGAGCTCGCAGGTGTCAGGGAGCTCGACCGTCTCGCAGTCCTCGAGATCATAACGATCGCCGAGGGTTTTTACGCGTGAACTGGGAGCGACGACGCAGCGCGCCGTTCCCCTCCTGAGGGCGTCGAACGCTTCATCGTCGGATCGGTATTCGGTCACGGTCGCTGTGGGGAACAGACTTTCAAGTACGTTTCGGTTGATAAACGATGATTTGGTACAGGCGATGTTCTGAAGGTCTTTGTTCAGGTTGCTTCCGCTGTGGATGGCGGTGAGGGATATGGTCCCCAACGATACCGACTGCACAACGCCTGATTGCTCGGCAAACCAGTAATCTCGGTATACCGGCAGCGCGACGTCTATGCTTCCCTTTGACAGGGCCTTTGACATCATCTTGTAGCTATCAAAGGCGACGGTTTTGACCGTAATGCCAAATTTATCGTGCAACGTCGTCGCAAGCGATGCGAGCGAGCCTTCCATTTTGCCGTCTTCGTCTTCGTTGCAGTAGGGGAGTTTGCCCGTAATGTAGCCGAGCGTGATGGTGTTGTTGTTCGCCTTGAGCCAGGCGCGCTCATCGCCGGTGAGCGAGGATGATCCGCTGTTTTGCGCTGAATAGTTCGATTTGACCTCGTCGTTATAGCGGGGGTTGACGCGGTTGATTGCCGCCATTGCGGAGTTGATGTTGTCCATCAGGTCGGGGCGGCTTTTGGGAACGGCAAAGTAGTAATCGCTCGAACCGACGTAGAACATGGGCGACGCCTCGGGCGACGAAATGGTGTCGTTCATGATGATGGCGTCGACCTCGCCGTTTGCGAGCGCGTCAAAGAGAACGGAGCCTCCGTCATACTCCCTGTATGTGCAGGCGATTCCCTCGTTGGCGAGCCACTGCTGGCCGACGATGGTTTGCATAACACCGGAGTTGTAACCGATGGTGAGACCCTGGAGTGCTTGAGGGTCACCCTTGGCCAGGTCGTCACGGTCGGGCCTGGCGTAGATGTAGTAGCGCTCGGTGCCCTCGGGGTTCGAGGAAAAGAGCAGCTTTTGGGCGCGTTCCTCGGAGTAGGAGATGTTGGGCATGAGGTCGATCTCGCCTGCCTCGAGCATGTCCATAAGCTCGGTGAAGGTGCCGGAGACGTATTCGTACCGCCAGCCGGGCGTGTAGTACGACAGGGTCTGGAGGTACTCGTAACCCCATCCCGAGAGACGCTCGCCGGGGGTGCCGTTCTGGAAGCCCTCGTTGTTGACGAGCCAGCCGACGCGGACCGTCTTGACTGGCTGACTAGAGTCATCGGCAAAAGCCTGGACAGGCGCGATGGAACTCAGTGCGGCAAGCGCGGCAAGCACAATGGCCAGGGCGCGACATATAACTGAACGAAGGACAGTGGCAGCTCTCACATGCAATCCTAACGAATCGAGACAATACCGCATAAGGATACCAGCTCAGCCTGCCCAGTCGGCAGCTGTACCGCTAAACGCTCCCGCCCGGCAGTCATCGGGGACGTTCTTAAACGACTAGTCATTGGGGACGTTCTTGTTTGACTGGTCATTTAAGAACGTCCCCAATGACTAGTTCCGTTTGCTGGGGAGGCGTGGGACAATACCGAGCGAACGTGATTGGTTGTCCGTGGAAGGGGTCGCGATGAAAAAGCTCAGGACGCTTGCCGATGTGCTGCGACAGGCTGGCTTTGCACGCATTACGGGCCTGTTTCTTATTTTCTATCTGCTTTGCTCGACGGCTGTCTGGCTGTCCGAGCCCACGACCCTCACGTTTGGCGATGGTCTCTGGTTTAGCTTTGAGACGGTCTCGACGATTGGCTTTGGCGATATCCCCGCTGAAACGCCGGTTGCCCGCGGCATTACCGTTATCCTAAGCGTCATCAGTATCTTCTATATCGCCATGCTTACGGGCGTGGCGGTGAACTACTGCAATACGCTTATCAAGATGCGCCAAAAGGACACCATGGCGCGCTTTATGGACGATCTTGAGCATTTGGAAGAACTCGACCGCGATGAGCTCGCCGATTTGTCGCGCCGCGTGCGCGAATACCGTCGCCGGCAACGATAGAACGGGTGCCGCGCGTCACGACGAGGGGGATTGCATATGAACATCACCGTCTACCTGGGCGCGAGCGTCGGCAACGACCCGGCGTTTCTGCCCGCAGTGCAGGAGCTGGGCAATTGGATTGGCGCCAACGGACACGCGCTCGTATACGGCGGGTCCAAATCGGGACTGATGGGCGCGCTCGCCGATAGCGTACTCGAGGCAGGCGGACATGTGACGGGTGTGGAGCCGAGCTTTTTTATCGAGGCAGAGTTTCAACACGACGGAATCGACGACCTTATCGTGACGAGCGACATGGCCGAGCGCAAAGCCAAGATGATCGAGCTCGGCGATGCGTTCATCGCATTTCCGGGCGGCACGGGCACGCTCGAGGAGATTGCCGAGGTTATGTCCGCGGTGTCGTTGGGGCATCTCGATGCGCCGTGCATTTTGTACAACCTGAACGGTTACTACAACGACCTCAAGGCGCTGCTCGGGCACATGATTGATAAGGGGCTTTCGAGCCTGAAGCGCCAGCACGGCATCTACTTTGCCGACGATTTGCGCGAGATTGCCTCGATTATCAACGGATAAGCCTTGAGCCTGCCCCACTATGGCTCCCAATGGTGCCGTTTGCGGCGCAGACGGTTGGCTTGTCTGGGCCACACTCGCTCTACAATAAAACGTATCTATGTCGACTTTGACCGCGGGAGGACCCGATGGATAACCTTGCCAAACCCACAAACCGCGCGCTGTTTTTAGTTAGCGTTGCCGTGACCGGTGCGTTCGCAGGTGCCGCAGTCTGGCTGTTCTTCTTTGCGATGGAGCACGGCATCGACTATCTATGGACCGAGATTCCACACGCGCTGGGCGTCGCTTCGCCCGAGCTTGCCAGCGGCCCGTTTGGCTTTTTGCCGTACCCGTTTTTTGTCTGCCTGCTGGGCGGCCTGTTAATCGGTCTGTACGAAAAGATGACAGGCACCAAGACCGATGACCTCAATCAGGTGATGGCTAAGGTTAAGCAAGACGGGCGCTACCCGTACGACAACCTGGGCAAGCTTTCGCTCGCGGCATTGCTGCCGTTGCTGTTTGGCGGCAGCATTGGACCGGAGGCCGGCCTGACCGGCGTCATCGCGGGTCTGTGCAGCTGGGTCGGCGATCGCATGCGTCGCTTTGGCGCCGAGTTTAGGGAGCTCACGCTGCTGGGCACCCAGGCTGCCCTGACGGCACTCTTTACCGCGCCCGTCTTTGGCTTTGTGGCGCCGCTTGCCGGTAGCACCGACGGCCAGGGTGAAGACGCCGACGATGAGTCCGCGTCCGGCGAGATCACCATCAAGCTGCCCAAGGCGCAAAAGACGGTGGTCTACGGTATTGCGATTGCCGGCGGTCTGGGCACCTACCTGCTGCTTGGACAGCTTGTGGGCGGCGGCATGGGCATGCCCAGGTTCGAGTCCGCCGAGGTGGGCAACCTAGAGCTTACCTGGCTCGTCCCTCTGTCGTTGATCGGCACCGTCTGCGGCTGGCTGTACTTTGTCTCTGAGCATGCAAGCGAGGCACTGTCCCATGCAATAGGGGAGCGTCCTGTCGTCAAGGCCATGCTGGCCGGTTTGGCACTCGCCATCTGTGGCACGGTTCTGCCCTATACCATGTTTGCCGGCGAGACCCAGGCCGACGTGCTCATGGAAACCTATCTGACCATTCCCGCTGGCGTGCTTATTTTGACCGGTCTGGTCAAGGCCATGCTGACCCCCGCTCTTATCAACTTGGGCTGGCGCGGCGGTCACTTCTTCCCGGTTATCTTCTCGGGCGTAAGCCTGGGCTATGGCCTTGCCATCCTCACCGGCGCAGATCCGGTCTTTTGCGTCGCCGTCTGCACGGCATCGACGATGGGTGCGGTCATGCGTCAGCCGGTCATGGTCGTGGGCCTGCTGCTCATGTGCTTCCCACTCAAGGGTATCGTCTGCATGATCATCGCGGCCGTCATCGCCGCCGGCATTCCACTGCCCAAGCCGCTGCGCAAGTAGTACAGTGGCGCACGCCGGGGACATGCCCTTTGCCACGGATTTGCGGGGAGGGGGGGCGATCGCGTCCTTCGCGGATTGAGACTCGTGTGGCTACAGATCGCGTACTCGATAAACCTTGGTGCTGACGGTGCAGCTGATTGCGCATAGTGCGAGCGCCAGTACGGCAATTCCTGCACACAGACAGCCAAGGACGGCAGGATCGGGATTCGCCCCGGCAATCGACATAAGCCAGTTGCTGATGGGGTTGGAGGAGCTCAGCGCTGCCATGGTAAGGCATCCGAGTAGGGCAAACAGGCCAACGGATAGGCGCAGTGCCTCCATGTGTCCAAATCGGAAGAACAGCGGCTGTGCCAAGAACACCATCATGAGGGAGATGAGCATCGATGCTGCCGAGGCAATTGCGATCTCAAAGATGGTTTGTCCTGTCGAGGCCACGCCCGCGCTGTTGAAGAACGGAAGGGCGATGATGTTCAAAAGCACGGCTGCGCATGCCATGACGGCCGAGAAAGCAATACTGCACAGGTAGCGTGCGCAGATGATGTCTTTGCGCGAGAACGGCAGCGTTGCCCGATAGCGCTCCCAGCCGTTTTGGTTATCGTAGCCAGCCAGTGAGTTCATGATTATGATGGGCGACATGGCGCTGACCGCGCAGGCGCCGGCGCTCATGCCGGAATCGCCATCCGACGCGTTGGCAAGGGTTAGCACGACGAAGATGAACAGGCTGACGCCCGCGATGCTCGGGATAAGCGTGCGAACGATGGCGAGCTCGGACATAAAGGCGCGTTTCATTTCGAAGCCCCTTTCAGCATGAGGCGAAGATAGTCATCAATGGTTGTCCGATCGCAGGGAATCTCTGGGAAGGCCTCGAGCGTTTCGCGACGGTTGGGCACGAGTACGTCCACGCTGTAGGCGTGGCGGGCGGCACGGGCACCTTCGACGCAAGCCATAAGCTCGGCGGCCTGTGCTTGGGTACAGTGGGCGATGCCAGCTCGGTCGGTAATGTCCTCGCGCGGCAGATCAAACACAATCGAGCCGTTATCGATGCAGATGACGCGGTCGGCGGCGCGATCGAGGTCAGACGTAATGTGGCTCGAGAGCAGCACGCTGTGCTGGCCGTCGGCGACAAAGGCAAGCAGCTCATCAAGCAGCTCCTCGCGTGCCATGGGATCAAGCCCCGCGGTGGCTTCGTCCAAAACGAGCAGCTTGGCCTGGTGGCTGAGCGCGCAGGCAAGCTGCAGCTTCATGCCCATGCCGCGGGAGAGGTCCTTGACCTTTGCCTTGGGATCCAAGCCAAATCGGTCGATGAGGCTGGCGAAGGTGTCGTGGCTCCAGGTGGGGTACGCCGGGCCTACGAGTGCCTCGATCTGGCCCGCCTTGAGCGTTGAAGGGAAGGGGCATGTGTCCAGGACGAGACCGACGCGGGAGCGCAGGCAGCGCTGTGTCTCATCGGGCGCGTCGGCGCCACAGTGCTGCCCAAACAGGTGCACCTCGCCGGCATCGAGCTTGATAAGCCCGAGCGCGGCGCGAATCGTCGTTGTTTTGCCGGCACCATTGGCACCAACAAAGCCGACGATCTGGCCGGGCTCCACGGCAAGCGTGACGTCGCGCAGCGAAAAGCGGTCGCTTACAGTGCGTGAGATGCCTTTGAGTTCTAGCAAGTTTTGCATGGTATAGCCTTTCTTGCAGATGGCTACTGCATGGTTTCGGGGGCCACCAGGTCGAGCATCTCGTGCAGTTTGTCGCGCGTGACGCCCAGGGTTTCGGCTTGGCTCGCCGCTTTCGCAAGTAGCTCTTCGATATGGCAGAGCTGGTTTTCGCGCAAAAGCTCCTGGTTGCCCTCGGCGACAAAACAGCCCTTGCCCTGCACGGTGCAGATAAACCCGAGCTGCTCCAGGTCGGCGTAGGCGCGCTTGGTGGTGATGACGCTCACGCCAAGATCGCTCGCGAGTGCACGGATGCTGGGGAGTTTGGCGCCCGCAGCGAGCGTGCCCGATAAAATCTGAGCTTTGACCTGCGAGGTTATCTGCTCGTAGATGGGCT
This sequence comes from Collinsella sp. CLA-JM-H32, assembly GCF_040098165.1. Taxonomy (NCBI): domain Bacteria; kingdom Bacillati; phylum Actinomycetota; class Coriobacteriia; order Coriobacteriales; family Coriobacteriaceae; genus Collinsella; species Collinsella sp. CLA-JM-H32. Next base: position 49,818 of record NZ_JBBNMZ010000008.1, on the reverse strand, counting down.
TATCGCTCGAATTGGATAGGATGATGTCCACAGCGGCTCCTTAGCTGATGGGCTACACGTGTATATAACCGGTAAGCACAGTATATATACACTATGCACAGTTATGCAAGAGGCAAATGCTGATTGGGCCGGCTACCCAGGCCCCAACTGATGAATTTGTCCTGATAGGCGCTCTAGAGCGAGGTTTCGCGGCTACAATAATGCGGTTACAACGACGTAATGCACTCAATGCAAGAAAGGATCCGCATGGCAAGCCTGTCGGATGAAATCTCGTCGCGCCGCACATTCGCGATCATCAGCCACCCGGACGCCGGTAAGACCACGCTTACCGAGAAGCTGCTGCTCTATACCGGCAGCATCCAGACCGCCGGCTCGGTCAAGGGCAAGAGCTCGGCCAAGCATGCCGTCTCGGACTGGATGGACATCGAGAAGGAGCGCGGTATCTCCGTTACCTCCTCGGTGCTGCAGTTCACCTACAACGGCGCCTGCGTCAACATCCTCGATACCCCCGGCCACCAGGACTTCTCGGAGGATACCTACCGTACCCTTATGGCCGCCGACGCCGCGGTCATGGTCATCGACGGCGCCAAGGGCGTCGAGGCCCAGACCAAAAAGCTCTTTAAGGTCTGCACGCTGCGTCATATTCCCATCTTCACCTTTGTGAACAAGCTCGACCACGAGGCTCGCGACCCGTTTGAGCTCATGGAAGAGATCGAGAATGTCCTGGGTATCAATACGTATCCCATGAACTGGCCGATCGGCAGCGGTCGTAACTTCCGCGGCGTGTTCGATCGTCAGACCCGTCGCGTTATCGCCTTTGAGGGCGATGGTCACGCCAACGCCACCAAGAAGGTCGCCGAGGTCGAGGCCGAGCTGGGCGACCCCGCCATGGATGAGCTCATTGGCGAGGAGAACCATAAGAACCTAATGGACGATATCGAGCTGCTCGATGGCGCCGGCGACGAGCTCGACTTGGATGCCGTGGCCTGCGGCAAGCTGAGCCCGGCGTTCTTTGGCTCGGCGCTCACCAACTTTGGTGTGGAGCCCTTCCTCAAGGAGTTCCTGCGTCTGGCCCCGACGCCGCGCGCCTATACCGATACGCTCACCAGTGAGCCGGTCGATCCTTGCCGCGACGACTTTAGCGGCTTTGTGTTTAAGATTCAGGCCAACATGGACAAGAACCACCGTGACCGCATCGCCTTTGTGCGCATTTGCTCGGGTAAGTTCGAGCGCGGCATGGATGCCTTTCACGTGCAGGGCAACCGCAAGCTTAAGCTCGCCACGGGCACGTCGATGATGGCCGACGATCGCGCCATCGTGGACGAGGCGTACGCGGGCGATATCGTGGGCCTCTTCGACCCGGGTATCTTTAGCATCGGCGACACCGTGTGCTCCGGCAAGCGCCACGTGCAGTATCCGCAGATCCCGACGTTTGCCCCCGAGATGTTCGCTCGCATTACGCAGGTCGACACGCTCAAGCGCAAGCAGTTCGTCAAGGGTATGGAGGAGCTTGCCCAGGAGGGCGCCATCCAGATTTTCCGCGAACTGGGTGCCGGCATGGAGAGCGTCATCGTGGGCGTGGTCGGCGTGCTGCAGTTTGAGGTGCTCGAGCGCCGCCTCAAGGCTGAGTACCGTGTTGAGGTTCGTCGCCAGCCGCTGCCCTATACGGACATCCGCTGGATCCAGAACGACCCCGACACTATCGATATCCCGGGCCTTTCGCTCACGCGCGACACGCTGCGTGTCGAGGACATGCGCGGCGGTAAGCTGCTGCTGTTCACGAGCCCGTGGAACGTGGATTGGGCAACCGACCACAACCCCGACCTTATCCTGTCGGAGTTTGGCAACGTAGCCTTTTAACGCATTGGCGCGGTGGTCCTGTGGGGCTGCCGCGCCGTTTGTTTGCCTTATGCCGCGCGAGCGGCTATCATACCCACCGTCGTCTCAAGACCGGGGCGTCCGAGCAGTTCGGGTCCGATATCCTGCTCGTTAAACCTAAAACCAAAGGAGTACATAATGATCAAGAAGGTCATGGAGGACTACAAGGTCCTGTTGCGGAGCATTCCCGCGGCAACGGTTTCGCTGTTTTTCGTGAGTGTCATCATGATGAACCTGCTGGCCAACAAGGAGCTTATCAGCCTGCCGTATCTGGCGCTCGACTGTGGCTTTGTGGTGAGCTGGGTTTCGTTTTTGTGCCAGGACATGATCTGCAAGCGCTTTGGCGCCAAGGCATCCATCAAAATCTCTATCCTCGCGCTGCTGGTTAACCTGGCCGTGAGCCTGTGCTTTTGGGCATGCTCGCTCACGCCCGGTATGTGGGGCGCCTACTACGACACCGGCATGATCGAGGTCAACACCGCCCTTAACGCCACCATCGGCGGCACCTGGTACGTGGTGCTGGGCTCTTCGCTGGCAATGCTCGTTTCTGCCGTGGTTAACTCCACGCTCAACCAGTCGCTCGGTCGTATGCTCAAAAAGAATAACTTTGCGAGCTTCGCCTTCCGCTCCTATGTGTCCACGGGTGTTGGCCAGTTTATCGACAACTTGGTCTTTGCCATTGTGGTGAGCCACACGTTCTTTGGTTGGACCTGGGTGCAGGTCCTTATGTGCTCGCTGACCGGCGCTGTTGCCGAGCTGCTGTGCGAGGTTTTCCTGAGCCCCGTGGGCTACAAGGTCGTGCGCGGCTGGGAGCGCGAGAATGTGGGCTCCGAGTACCTCGAGCGCCACGCAACCGCCTAAGGAGCAAGTATGCGGGTTTTGATCACGGGCGCTTCGGGTGGTATCGGAGCCGCGTGCGTGCAGCGCTTTTTGGACGAGGGCCACGAGGTCGTGGGCTTTGATCTGCTGCCGGCGGCGATCGAACACGAGCGCTACCGCCATCTGATCGTTGATGTCCGCGAGCCGGACTCGTTTCCAAGCGACCTTGAACCCCAGGTAATCGTGAATGTTGCCGGTACGCAGGATTCGGCCGACGACATCGCCGCCAACCTGTGTGGCACCATCAACGTGACCGAGCGCTACGCCTTTGTGGGGGAGGGGCTTGCCGCCAAGCCGGCGCCGGCTATTAAATCCGTGGTCAATGTGGGGTCGGCGAGCGGGCATACGGGATCGGAGTTTCCCGCCTATGCTGCCAGCAAGGGCGGCATTATCGCCTACACCAAGAACCTTGCAAACCGGCTGGCACCGCAGGCCATCGCCAACAGTGTGGACCCGGGCGGCGTTATCACGCCGCTCAACCGTTGCGTGATGGAAGACGAACACCTGTGGAGCCAGATTATGGAGCTCACGCCGCTTAGGCGCTGGGCCACTGCCCAAGAGATTGCCGAGTGGATCTACTTTGTGGGCGTGACCAACCGGTTTATGACCGGGCAGAGCCTGCTGATCGATGGCGGCGAGGCCGGCCGCACACAATTTATTTGGCCCGAATAGGAAACGCGTCCGATGGAAAGCCGTCGGGCGCGTTTTTGATGTGTCGATTTTTAGCCGAGGCAAATCCAGTTGACGGGGGTCGAGCCGTGCTGTTCGAGTAGCCGATTGGCTGCCGAGAAGGGGCGCGACCCCATAAAAGCGGGGAGTTCTGCCGTGGCACGGTTGGCCGAAAGTGGCGAGGGGTGCGTGGACGCCAGGCAGAACTTGCCGGTTGCCTTGCCCGCGCCGGTCGCGGCGAGCTTGCCTTCGACCATCTGTTGGGCAAAGCGGCCCCATGCCAAAAAGACGACCGGTTGGGGCAGCTGACAGCAGCGTTCGATAACGTAGTCGGTCAGGGTGCTCCAGCCTAGTTTGGCGTGCGAGTTGGCGGCATGCTCGCGCACGGTGAGCGTAGTGTTGAGGAGCAGGACGCCCTGCTGTGCCCATGGTGTTAGGTCTCCTGTGGCGGGAATGGGGCAACCCAAATCGGCTTTGAGTTCCTTATAGATGTTGCGCAGGCTCGGCGGCAACTTGGTTTGCGTCGCGGGGACCGAAAACGACAGCCCCATGGCCTGGTTGGGTCCGTGATAGGGGTCTTGACCCAAGATGACAACCTTGACCTGGTCGGCCGGCGTGTAGGCGAGGGCATTGAGGATGTCGTCTTGTGCCGGGTAGATGGTCTGCTCGGCACGCAAAAAGGCGATGCGCTCGAGCAGCCGGTTCGTAGTGTCACGTACCGGCTGCGGCGCATCGCCCAACCAAGTTGCTATGTTGCGGTCGCGGGTCGCGGCGTCCATGGGGCTCCTTTACGTCAGATGCTCTGTTTACATCTATTGTAAAGGCGCACCGGTTGCCTTTATGCCGCGGCTGTATGAAGAGCGGGGTCTACGAGACGTGCTCGGGCGCTCCTGCCATGCGAGCCTGTTCATGTGCGCGGAGGCGCGGAAGCTCGACGGTTGCCACCATGACGCCGGTTAGGATGAGTGCGGCGCCAAAGAAGGTGATGGGGCTCAGAACCTCGCCGACCAGGAAGAACGAGAAGACGGCGGAGCAGACCGGCTCGAGCGAGAAGGCGAAGCCGGTGGTCTCGGCGGGCACGTGGGGCTGTACGAGTGTCTGAGTGATAAAGCCGTAGGCGGAGCAGATGAGTGCGAGCGCGACGACAACGACGATTTCGCTGGGCGTGCCGGGAAGCGTGAAGCCGCCAAAGGTGAATGCAGCGATGCCCGAGAACAAGCCGCCGAAGCCCAGCTGCCAAACGCCCAGAGCAAGCGGATCGACTTCTTCGACAAAGCGCTTGGCCACGATAATGTGGCTGGCATAGATAAAGGCGGAGAGCAGCATGATGAGCGCGCCCGGGTTCAGGCTGGTGAAGTCGGCGCCCGAGAGCAGCAGCATGCCGCAGGTGACGATAGCCGTGCCGACGAGCACCTTGCGCTCGGGGGCACGACGCAGCAGGGCGGCGTTGGCAAACGGCACGATCACGACCGTCAGGCTCTGCAAAAAGCCGGCAGTGGAGGCAGAGGTGAGGCTGGAGCCCAGGCACATGCAGGTGAGCTCGGTTGCCATGATGGCGCCGATGATAGCGGCGCGGACCATAAGGTCGCGATTGATGCGGAAAGCGCGCTTGTGGAAGAGCAGCAGGCAGGCCGCAAAGGCGATGATGCAGCGCAGCGCAACGATGCTCGTGGCGTTCATGCTGTCCATGCCGATCTTCATGAGGGGATACGAAAAGCCCCATGCGACGGGAACGGAAAATGAGAGCGCGATTGCTTTTTTGCGATCCATGGGGCTCCTTTTGTTACAGAACGGTTTCGTAAAAAGGATTCTGCTCCCAGATGTGGATGTAGTAAAGCGAATGTATCTTCAGTATGATTAAGAAATGCTAATGTTGGCAGAAAAAGCCCTGGCAAAACGTTTTACGTCTGCATTGATGGGGAGGCACAATGGCATCGCGGTATCAGATTGTTTGTATGGTGGTCGATCGCGGCAGTCTTAAGGGCGCGGCCGATGAGCTTGGCTATACGCAAAGCGCGGTGAGCCAGGCCGTCAAGGCGCTCGAGCGCGAGCTGGGCACCACGCTTATCGAGCGCGGTAAGCAGGGTGTTTCGCTTACGCGCGACGGTAAACAATATCTGCCGTACCTGCGCCAGATTGTGACCGCCGAGGCCGAGCTCGAGGGCAAGCGCCAGGAGCTGCTGGGACTTTCGTCGACTGATATTCGCATCGCGACGTTTACCAACGTGAGTCGAACCGTGTTGCCGCGTGTGATCCGCGACTTTGGGGCCTTGCACCCGGGCGTACGTTTTACCCTCAAGCAGGGCGATTACACGCGCAACGCTCAATGGGTGCACGACGGCGTAGTGGATTTTTGCTTTACGGCACGCGGGTTTACCGCGGGGCTCGAGAAGCGCGTGGTCTATCACGACGAGCTGGTGGCGCTGTTGCCTGTCGCGCATCCGCTGACGGCAAAGGAAAAGGTGACACTCGCCGACCTGGCGTCCGAGCCGTTTGTGCTGCTGGATGAGGGCGAACAGAGCCTAGTGCTCGATGCGTTTGCGGCGCATGGGCTGTCGCCGCACGTGACGAGCGAGGTCACTGACGACTACACCATCATGGCGATGGTGGAGGAGGGCCTAGGCGTGAGCATGCTCTACCGTCGTACTGTGGAGGGCATGCGAGCCGATATTCGTGTGCGGCCCATCGTGCATGCCCCCTCGCGCGACGTGGTGGCGGCCTGGCGCAGCTGGGACACCATGCCTATCGCCACGAGGCGCTTTATCGACTATATGAGCTCGCATATTGTCAATTAATGACTGGCGTAGCGTTGGGTGCGGTGTTTAGCGGGCTGTCGCTTTGGCTTGGGTGGCGCGATAGGTGCGTGCCGGGTGGCAGAGTAGCACCGCCACGACCATAAAGAACGCCGTGGTGCCCAGGCTGATGGGGTAGACCATCATGATGTTCGCAAAGGTGCGGAAGTGCGGGAACACGCAGAACACCCAATAGAAGCGGATGCCGCAGACGCAGATCATGGTGATGAGGGCGGGCGCGAGCGAGATACCAAAGCCGCGCAGGTAGCCGGACATGTTTTCGTAGAACATGCTAAAGGCGTACGCCGGGAAGATCGAGCACACGCGGATATAGCCGATCGAGACGATGTTGGGATCGCTGTTGAACAGCGACAAGATCTCGCGCCCCAGGCCGACAATAACGATGATCGTGGTGAGCGCGACGATACCGCCTTCGACCAGGCAGACCTTGAGCGTTTTGGTGCAGCGGTCGATCTGGCGGGCACCGTGGTTTTGTCCCACAAAGGTGGTGCACGCCTGGCTAAAGCTGTTGAGCAGGTTGTAGCATACGTACTCCAAGCTCATGGCGGCGCTCGATGCCGCCATGACCTCGGTGCCCAGGCTGTTGATGGCGGACTGGATGATGATGTTGGCTACGGCAAAGACGGCGCTTTGGATGCCGGCCGGCAGGCCGATCTTGACGATGCGCTTGAGGGCGACGGGGTCGATAGCCAGGTCGCGTGGGGTGACGCGGACGACGGAGTCGGTCTTGAGCAGGCGGATAAAGAGTGTGGCGGCGCTGACGGTGTAGGCGATGGCGGTGGCGATGGCGACGCCCGCGACACCCCAGTGGAGTACGGGGACAAAGATGAGGTCCAGGCCAATGTTGAGGACGGTGGACACGGCAAGCGCCTGCAGCGGCATGCGGGTGATGCCGACGGAGCGGAAGATCGCAGCCTCAAAGTTGTAGAGCAAGATCGAGGGCATGCTCAGCAAAAAGACGCGCAGGTAGAGCGAAGCGAGCGGCATGGTTTCGGCGGGAACGTTGAGGGCGGCGAGCATGGGCTCGGCAAAGATCTCGCCCAGCGCGATGACGATAAAGCCCACGAGCGCCATTAAAATCGAGGTATGGACGGCGCGTTTGACCATGCTCTGATCGTCGCGGCCGATAGCGTTGGCGATGACCACGTTGGAGCCAAGCGACATGCCAATAAACAGGTTGAGCATAAGGCTGGTAAGCGGAACATTGGAGCCGACCGCCGCCATGGCGAGGGTTCCCTGGTCGCCCGTGAAGTTGCCGATAATGACCGTGGCGATGAGGTTCGACAGCTGCTCCAAGATGCTCGTGGCGGCCACGGGGAAGGCGAACAGGGGAATATTGCGCCACAGCGAGCCGGTGGTCATGTCAATGTGCTTAGATACGGTGTCAGCCATACGCTCTCAATCTCTAACATGCTCTTTCGTGCTCATTTGCGCAGACGATGATACTCCTAATCGACTAGTCATTGGGGACGTTCTTAAACGACTAGTCATTTAAGAACGTCCCCAATGACTAGGTGGGGAAGGCGTGCGACAATGGTGGGCGTTGTGTTGTTCGCGCTAAGGAGTTGCCATGTTGTTGTGTCCCGTTTGCCATGAGCCTTTGGTGGACAATGAGCGCGGTGCTGCATGCGCGGGCGGACACCGGTTTGACCGTGCTCGCGAGGGCTATCTATATCTACTGCGCTCGTCCAAGAGCGGCGACTCCATGGGTGATCCCAAGTCGCAGGCACGCAGCCGTCGTGACTTTTTGAACCGTGGTTACTATGCGCCGTTGCGCGATGCGATGGTCGAGCTCGTGCGCGAGCGGGTGTCTGGGCGTGCAGCATCTGCGAACGGCCCCATGACGCTGCTCGATATTTGCTGCGGCGAGGGGTATTACACGAGCGCCATGGGCGCGGTGCCGGGCGTGGATGCTTACGGCTTTGACCTGGGCAAAGAGATGGTGCGCCTGGCCGCCAAGCGCGGCGATGCGACCTACTTCGTAGCCAACATGAAGGACATTCCCGTGGCCGATGGCGCCTTCGATATGGTGACCGAGCTCTTCGCTCCCTTTAACGAGCGCGAGTTTGCCCGCGTGCTGGCGCCAGAGGGCTCACTCTATACCGTGGTGCCGGGTGCTCGCCATCTGTTTGGGCTCAAGGAGGTGCTCTACGACACACCGTACCTTAACGATGAGAAGCTGCCGAAGACCACCGAGCTCGAGTTAGTCGGAACGCAGCGGGTATCTGCGAATATTACGCTTCAGACGCAGGCCGACATCGAGGCGGTGTTTCAGATGACGCCCTACTACTACCGCACGCGCCCCGCCGACAAAGAGCGCCTGGCAAACTTGGACACGCTCCAGACCGATATCGACTTCATCATCGCCGAGTACCGCCACAGCTAACAACCTGCCAAAAAGGGACAGGTTTATTTTGGTAGGTTTTATCTGGGCAAACGTAAAGGGCCGACCGCGGAGATGCGCGATCGGCCCTTTTTAGCTGCTTGGCTGCAGAGGTTATGAGAAGCGAGCGCTTACAGGCGGTCCTTGTTCTCGGCCTTAACGGCGTGCGCCTGCTGAACAAAGAACAGATCGTACACCACGATGACAAAGGCGACGATATTGACGGAGCTGCCGCCGAGCGCGGGAAGCGTGAGCGCGGCCTGGACGAGCGTGGCGATTGCGGCGACGATGCCGAGCTTAAACGCGCCATCCACCTGCGAAGGCTTGTTGGCGCCCTTGATGCCCGCAACGCCCGCGGCGAGATCGATGAGGCCCTTGGCGACCAGCACGACCGCGGCGAGCATGGCGTTCGACCCGTACGTGGAATCGAGGTTGCCGGTCGCGATGCCGGTGATTCCGATGACGAGGCTGGCGATGCCCAGAACAAAATAAATCAGGGCAAGGATTTTGAGTGTCTTGCGAGCAGCGCTCATAGCTGGTCCTTTCGATGCGGGCGCGGAGAATCTGTCGCGCCCAGGTTACGGCACATATCGTGAAGCACATTGTAGTTCAACGGGACGATGCATGCGTTTGAAAGCGTCTCTTGCCTGTACGGCCCAACCTTTCAAAAAGGAAAGCTGGACGTAAGCCAAATCGATGGCAGCCCATGTGCGGCGCTGCGATGATGAGGCCGTAACAAGGAGCTGGTCTCAAGGAGGAGCCATGATGTACGGAACAGGGCAAGTGCGTGAGCCGCGGTCGTTGGGAAGGCGCATGGGCGATTCTGTGATCGCTGCCGTGTGCACGGGATTGATGGCGGTGCTTTGCATTGCGATGCTGTGGGCCATGTCGCATGTGGGACAATAGCGGACGGTTGGGTGCTGGCATAAACGGCGCTCACGTATTCGTTTTGCTTGCTAAGGAGTACCCATGGGCGTCGTCGATCCCTTTTCTGTTGCTCGGGCCGCGGGGCTTGAACTGACCGGGAAGTCCGAGGGCCTCACGCTCACCGACGGCACGATGGAGCTGCGTGCCGATTTTGGCCGCATGCTTCCACGGCTCAAGCAGGGCCGTCTGCAGCAAGAGCTGTTGGTAAAGGCTGCACGCATAAAAGGTGCCGAGCAACCGTGGGCAATCGATGCCACAGCAGGCTTTGGCGAGGATTCGCTGCTGTTGGCGGCCGCGGGCTTTACCGTCGATCTGTATGAGCAGGATTGCGTGATTGCGGCGCTCCTCAAGGATGCCTTGGATCGCGCGGCAGATGATCCGGCGCTTGCGGTTGCCGTGTCGCGCATGCGCCTTCATGCGGGCGAGGACAGCATTGCCGGTCTTCGCCATGTAGCTGAGTTGATCGGGCGGGGCGAGTTTGCCGCCCCCGACGTGGTGTATCTGGACCCCATGTTTCCCGAGCGCGCCAAGAGCGCGGCGGTGAAAAAGAAGTTTCAACTCTTGCACCATTTGGAGCAGCCGTGTGCCGATGAGGAGTCGCTGGTCCAGGCAGCGCTTGCTGTGCATCCGCGCAAGGTCGTTATCAAACGGCCGGTGAAGGGCCCGTTGCTTGCCGGCGTTAAGCCGAGCTATCAGCTTGCGGGCAAGGCCGTTCGTTACGATGTTTTGGTGCCGCCGCGCCCGTAGCTTGCGTGCGATGGTTGGCGCTCCGTCAGTGCCGTGCCGATGCGGCGCCTATTTCCATGGGTGCGATGTCAGGTGCCATCCGCCGCAGTATTCGCATTTGTAGCAGGCCAAACCGCGCCGCCCGCGGTTTTCGCAGTCGGCCATAACGGCCTCGGCCTCGGCGCGCGTGTCGTAACGGTTTTTGCGTTCGCACGACTTGTAGCGCCAGGCCTCATCGCGCTCGGCGTCCAGGGCGTCGCGGCGCTCGTCCTCGCGCGCAAACAGGTCGCTCATATCGCCGCCCGTGGCAGCGCTCAAAAACTCGCTTTTGGCCTTTGACCAGGCGGCTCGCTTTTTGCTCCCCATCTGCTTCGTGCCCCTCTCCAAACGCTGGTATCATTGCCCAATCAAAGTGATACCAATAAACGTGAGGTCGCCGCGTGATGATCAGAAAAACCCTCGATACCGACATTCCCGCCGTCATGGCTATCTATGACGCGGCCCGCGCCTTTATGCGCGCGCATGGCAACGCTACGCAGTGGCCCGAGGGCACGCCTTCTGCCGATAAGCTGGCTGCCGATATCGCCGCCGGTGGCAGCTATGTGTGCGAAGTCGACGGCCGTGTGGTGGCGACGTTTGCCTTTTTGCCGGGTCCGGACGAGTGCTATGACGTAATTGAGGACGGGCAATGGCGCAGCGACACTCCGTACGCCGTGCTGCACCGTGTGGCGTCCGACGGCACCGTGCACGGTATCGCGGCCGCGATGTTTGCCTTTGCCAAGGAGCGCGCCGATCACCTGCGTATCGACACGCATCAAGACAACCTGCCCATGCAGGGTGCCATCATAAAGGCCGGCTTTGAGCGCGCTGGTATCGTCTATGTGTCCGACGGCACGGCGCGTGTCGCGTTCGATTGGCTGCGCGAGGCATAAGAGCGGGGACGCGTATCAACAATTTGCACGAACGAAAATGGCCCCGGGTGGGGCTATTTTCGTTCGCTGCGCTGATTTAAAGCCGGCTTTCGCAAGGCGCGAACCTACGAAAATCGCCGCGCGGCAACGCGGGGCGATGAGCTCGGTCGGGGGATAGGGCCCGCTTCGCCCGCCGGCCCGTAAATTGTATCATCCAGTGTGGAGCGTGAGTGCCCGTTGCCGCGTGCGATGGGCTTGTAATAAGAGGAGAGCCATGTCGAAGCAAGCGGTCGTTGGAATCTTGGCGCATGTCGATGCCGGCAAGACCACGCTGGCCGAGGCCATGCTGTTCAACGCGGGTCGCATTCGCAAACGCGGTCGCGTTGACGATGGCGATTCGCACCTGGACACTGACGCGATCGAGCGCGAGCGTGGCATCACGATTTTCTCGTCGCAGGCCGTGCTCGACCATGGCGATACCCACGTCATGCTCGTGGATGCGCCGGGGCATGTCGATTTTTCTGCCGAGGCGGAGCGCACGTTGCGCGCGCTGGACTACGCGATTTTGGTTGTGGGTGCCAACGATGGCGTGCAGGGACATACCGAAACCCTGTGGCGCCTGCTTGCGCGCTATGACATCCCGACGTTCATCTTTATCAACAAAATCGATTTGGAGAATCCCGGCCGCGATACACTGCTGGCGCAGCTCGGGCAGCGTCTTTCCGAAGGCTGCCTGGACGCCAACGAACTGCTGGCGGGCGGCGCCGTTCAGGAGGACGCTGCCGCGTTGGATGAGACAGCGCTCGAGGAGTTTCTTGAGGCGGGTGAGCTTTCCGTCGCAACGCTGTCGCGCATGGTTGCCGAGCGCAAATTGTTTCCCTGCTTTGCGGGGTCGGCGCTCAAGGACCAGGGTGTGGCAGAGCTGCTCGACGGCATATGTGCGCTGATGCGCGAGCGAACATGGCCCCAGGAGTTCGCCGCGCGTGTCTACCGTGTGAGTCGTGGAGACCGTGGCGAGCGTCTTGCCTGGGTCAAGGTGACGGGCGGTGTACTGCGTGCAAAGCAAGTTGTCGAGGGATGCTCTGGCGCCTCCACTTGGGAGCAAAAGATCGACCAGGTGCGCATCTATAACGGCGAGAAGTATGAGCTTGCCCAAGAAGTTGCCGCTGGCGGTATTTGTGCCGTGACGGGTCTTGCGCACGTTCGCCCAGGGGACGCCCTGGGTGCGGAGCCCGCGGGCGATGCGCCTGTCATTGCGCCGGTCCTCACCTATACGGTGCTGCCGAACGAGCACGATGTCCATACGGTGTTCAAAGCACTGACTGAGCTGGCGGATGAAGATCCTATGCTCGGCGTAAGCTGGAATACGCATCTGGAGCAGATTCATTTGCAGTTGATGGGCGCCGTGCAGCTCGAGGTCGTGCAGCGCGTGCTTGCCGATCGCTTTGGCCTTTCGGTTGCGTTTGAGTCTGGCGGCATTCTCTATAAGGAGACTATTTCGCAGCCGGTCGAGGGCGTGGGCCACTTTGAGCCACTGCGCCACTATGCCGAGGTGCATCTGCGCCTGGAGCCGTTGCCGGCGGGCTCGGGCGTGCAGTTTGGCACCGTGACCTCGACCGACGAGCTCGATCTTAACTGGCAGCGTCTGGCGCTCACCAACGCCATGGAGCGCGATCATCTGGGTGCGCTGACCGGCTCGCCCATCACCGATGTGCGCATTACGCTCACGGGTGGCCGCGCGCATGCCAAACACACCGAGGGCGGCGATTTTCGCCAGGCCACGTACCGCGCGATTCGCCAGGGGCTCATGCAGGCGCGTGAGGCCGGCGCGGCGGTGCTGTTGGAGCCGTGGTATCGCTTTGAGCTCGAGGTGCCGGGGGAGTGCGTGGGCCGGGCGCTCTCGGATGTCACGCGCATGGGTGCCGAGTACGAGCCGCCGACGATGGCGGGAGACCGGGCGAAGCTTGTGGGTCGCGTGCCGGCATCTGAGGTGCAGGATTACGCGCTGGAGGTGGCTGCCTACACGAGTGGTCGTGGGCATCTGTACCTGGAGTTCGCCGGCTATGCGCCTTGCCATGATGCCGAGTGCGTAATCGAGACGGCCGCCTATGAGCCCGAGGCCGATCTGCCCAACACGCCCGACTCGGTCTTTTGCTCTCACGGCACCGGCTACACGGTCAAATGGTACGACGTACCCGCCGCAGCTCATGTAAAGGTCGATCCCACCACCTTCCGCCCCTGGCGAGCGGCGGACGCCGAGTTTTTCGGCCATAGGTGATAGAGGGTCAGTCTCTTTGCCGCATCCTGTTGGTATAACTCGGTATAAGTTGGTATAACTGTTACCAGGGTTTGCCAATCTGAGGAGGCCGACATGAATCCAAATCCCTTTAAGCCCACGGCTGGCAAGCGGCCTCCGATACTCATCGGTCGCGAGTCGGTCATCGAGGATTTTGAGGAAGGGCTCGATAACGGCGCCGGAGCGCCGGGTAGGCTCATGCTCATTACGGGAAATCGCGGCTGCGGCAAGACGGTTCTCCTGCGGGAGCTGCAACGTCTAGCCAATGAGCGCGGATGGGCGGTTGTCTCCGATTCCGCTTCGCTTGGCTTATGCGACCGATTGGCCGACGCGCTTCGCTCGAATAAGCCCGTTGTGACGTCAATGGAGTTCGGTCCGTCGTTTGGCCGGATGTCGGTCGAGGCGGCGCGGGCAAAGGGCGAAACGTTGCGAGGGCTGGTCAACGAGCGCCTCAAGAAGCTCGGTCCAGGCAAGGGCATACTGTTTGCGATTGACGAGGCGCAATCGGCGTCTATCGAGGAACTGGCGGCTCTTGCCGTTCTCTATCAGCAGGTGCTCGGAGACCAGGATGCTACGGGCTTGCCCGATAGCGAGCAGCGCGGCCTTGCGCTGGTGTTCGCCGGCTTACCCAGTATGGTTGACGATCTGCTCGAAGAGCCGAGCGTAACGTTTTTACGGCGTGCCCAGCAGCGTACGTTGGGGGCGATATCCTTGCCCAAGGTGCGCGATTCGTATATCCAGACGGTCAAGGACGCTGGTCTTTACGTGGACGCGGGGACGGCGGACCTTGCGGCGCGCAAGAGCATGGGGCATCCCTATATGGTTCAGCTGGTGGGATATTACATGTGGCGCTCTGCCGTCCGGCGTGGCTCGCAGGTCATCGAAAGGTGCGATGTCGAGGCTGGCCATACGGATGCCGTCTCCGAGTTCTACGAAGCGGTCGACGCGCCCCTGTATTACGGGCTGCGCAGTCCACAGCGCCTCTTTATCGAGGCCATGGCGGTTGACGAGGGCAAGCCGACGCGCATGGCGGACATCATTGAGCGTTGCGACCGTACTCAGAGCTGGGCGAGTAAATATCGCGCAAGCCTGATTCGCGAGCGCGTCATCGAGGCTGCCGGATACGGCCTCGTCCGGTTTACCGTGCCCATGCTGGGCGAGTACATCCGCGACCGCGTTTTATGGCATGAGTAGGGTGATAAAGGTGACGGAACAGAAGATGAGCCCGCAGGCTATCGAGGTACGTGGCGCACGTGTCCATAACCTTAAGGACATCGATATCGATATTCCGCTGGGAAAGCTCGTGGGCATTGCCGGCGTGTCGGGTTCGGGCAAGAGTTCGCTGGCGCTGGGGGTTCTTTATGCCGAGGGCTCGCGTCGCTACTTGGAAGCACTCAGCACCTATACTCGACGTCGCCTGACGCAGGCCGAGCACGCCCAGGTGGACGAGGTGCTGCACGTGCCGGCGGCGCTCGCATTGCATCAGCGCCCCAGCGTGCCGGGCGTGCGCTCGACCTTTGGTACCATGACCGAGCTCAACAACAGCCTGCGTCTGCTCTTTAGCCGTTGCGCCCATCACGTGTGCCCGCATTGCGGGGCGCGTGTGGAGCCGAGCCTTAACGTAGCTGCGAGCCTGTCGCTCACGTGTCCGACATGCGGCCGCGAGTTCTACGCGCCGAGTGCCGAGGATTTGGCTTTCAATAGCGGCGGCGCATGCCCCACCTGTGGCGGCACCGGTGTCATGCGCGAGGTGGACGAGGCGAGCCTGGTGCCAGATGAGTCAAAGACCATCAACGAGGGCGCAGTCCTTCCCTGGGGTACGCTCATGTGGGATCTGATGAAGCAGGTGGCAGGCGAGATGGGCGTACGCACCGACGTGCCGTTTAGCCAACTCACACCTCAAGAGCGCGATATCGTGTTCCACGGCCCGGCGGTTAAGAAGCACATTCTCTACGTTCCCAAAAACGGCGAGGGCGCCACGCCGCTCGACTTTACCTATTACAACGCCGTCTATACCGTTGAGAATGCGCTCGCCAAGGTTAAGGACGACAAGGGCCTCAAACGCGTTGCGCGCTTTTTGCGCGAGGGTCCATGCCGTGACTGTGGTGGCACGCGTCTCTCCGAGGCTGCGCGCCAGCCCCAGGTGCGCGGTATCAATCTGGCGCAGGCCGCAGCCATGACGCTGGGCGAGGCGATTGAGTGGGTGCGCGGAGTGCCCGCATCCTTGCCGCCCGAGATGCGGCCCATGGCGACGGATATCTGCGATTCGTTTTTGAGCGCGGCCCGTCGTCTGGTCGACCTGGGTCTCGATTACCTTTCACTCGATCGCGCCGGTGCCACGCTCTCCACGGGTGAGCGCCAGCGTGTGCAGCTCGCCCGCGTGGTGCGCAACCGGTCGACGGGTGTGCTTTATGTGCTGGACGAGCCCTCGATTGGCTTGCATCCTGCCAATGTCGACGGCTTGGTGGGCGTGATGCGCGATCTGGTGGATGACGGCAACACCGTGGTTGTTGTCGACCACGATACGCGCGTACTGGCGGATGCCGACTATCTGGTCGAGATGGGTCCCGTTGCCGGAGCAGGCGGCGGCAATGTGATCGCTGCTGGTACGGTAGACGAGGTCGAGCAATCGCGGGACAGCCGCATCGCTCCGTTTTTGCGCGCCGAGCCCAAGCGCTTGCGCCCACAGGTGACTGACGACGAAATGTTCGACCAGGGCCATATCCGCATGGCGACCGATACCATCCATACCGTCAAGCCGCTCGAAGTCGATATCCCGCGCGGTCGTCTCGTCGCGGTGACGGGTGTTTCGGGTTCGGGCAAGACGACGTTGGTGCTCGAGACGCTCATCCCGGCGCTCAAGGCTCGGGCAGCTGGCGAGCGTCTGCCGGGGCACGTGCGTTGGGTCGATGCCGAGGACATTGCACGTGCCAACCTGATTGACGCCACGCCCATCGGTGCCAACGTGCGCTCGACGGTAGCGACCTATGCCGACATCCATGATGAGCTGCGACGCGCCTTCGCCCGTACACCCGAAGCCAAGGCAGCCGGCTACAAGGCGGGCGCCTTTAGCTACAACACCGGCGCCTTGCGCTGCCCTACGTGCGATGGAACGGGCTCGATATCGCTCGATGTACAGTTTTTGCCCGATGTCGAGATCGTCTGCCCGGCATGTCGCGGTTCGCGTTATGCGGATGCGGCTTCGCGTATCCATCGCGAGGGCAAGGACGGGAGCTTGCTGACGTTGCCGCAGCTCATGGATATGAGTGTGGATGAGGCGCTCGACGCCACGGTGGGACTCAAGAAGGTTCAGGCGCGCTTGCAGACCTTACACGACCTGGGCTTGGGCTATCTCACCTTGGGTGAGCCCACACCGGCACTCTCGGGCGGCGAGGCCCAGCGTCTTAAGCTCGCGAGCGAGATGGGCCGTGTGCAGGATGATGCCGTGTTCGTATTTGACGAGCCCACGATCGGCCTGCATCCGCTCGATGTTCAGGTGTTGTTGAGTGTGTTCGACGGCCTTGTTGCCAAGGGCGCCACGGTTATCGTGATCGAGCACGACCTCGACCTTATCCGTAACGCCGATTACGTGATCGACATGGGCCCGGGCGGTGGCGACGCCGGCGGGCAAATCGTCTGCGCCGGCACGCCGGCGGATATCGTCGCTTGCTCCAAGAGCATTACCGGTCGCTACCTATAACCGAATGTGATAAAGGGACTGTCCCTTTGTTACATTCCCGGAAAGCCTGTTTGGCGCAGGGCCTCGTAGAGGACGATGGCGGCGCTGTTGGAGAGGTTGAGTGCACTGATGCGGTAGTCGTCCGGGTTGACGAAGTTGCCGCAGATGTCCTGTTGAAGGATGGCCTCGTGGCTGTCCTCGGTATGCCCGAGTGATTCCTCGTGGGCTTCCCATGCCTCGGCGTTATCGAGTGAGTCACAATCGCGCAGCATCGGGATGCGCTCGCAGCGCTCGGGCGCCGCGGCGAGCAGCTCCTCGGGAATGCCCGAGCTCTCGCTGCCAAAGACCAAGTAGTCACCATCGCGGTAGGTACTCTGCGCATAGGTTCTGCGCGCCTTTTTGGTCAGCAGATGCAGGCGCTCGTCGGCAGGGGAGAGGCCGTTGCGCGCAAGGAAATCCTCCCAGCCGGCATAGGTCGTCACGTCCAAGTTTTGCCAGTAGCCCAGTCCGGCACGACGCACCGTCTTGTCGTCGAGCGAAAACCCCAGCGGCTCCACCAGATGCAGACGGGTGCCGGTAACCACGCAGGTGCGGCCGATATTGCCCGTATTGGCCGGAATCTCGGGCGCATACAGCACAATGTTGAACATGAATCTCCTTGGCTCAGAACGAAAAACCACCACGAAGGGCACCTTCGTGGTGGTTTGGCGGTTACGTAGGCGGAAAAATACCCGCTTGGATAAGCCTAGGCGCGGTGCCAGTCGGTCAGGCAGGCATCGAGGGAGGCGATGAGCGCATCCTTGTCCATGTGACGGCCGATGATGCACAGGCTCGTCATGCGGTCGCCCGTCTCGTCGTCCCAAATCTGCATGATTTCGGGGTTCTCGTCGATGATCTTCTGCTTCTCGCCCTCGGGCGCCGAGTCGACAAACAGGCCGTTCTCCATCAGGCGCATCTGG
This sequence comes from Collinsella sp. CLA-JM-H32, assembly GCF_040098165.1. Classification (NCBI taxonomy): domain Bacteria; kingdom Bacillati; phylum Actinomycetota; class Coriobacteriia; order Coriobacteriales; family Coriobacteriaceae; genus Collinsella; species Collinsella sp. CLA-JM-H32. The sequence continues at coordinate 31,698 of NZ_JBBNMZ010000008.1, read as the reverse complement.
TGGCCGGCCTGCTCAAACATGTAGCACATGTCCGGATCGCCGGTCTGCCACAGCGGACCCTTGACGCGGATGACCTCGTCGGGCCACTCCTGCTCAACAAAATCGGTGAACTTCTGCAGGTCAAACGGCTTGCGGCGCGAGTACACAAAGGTCTCGATGTCGTACTCGAGCACCTCGGGGTCGTCGTGCTCCTCGGGATGCTCCATGGCCTCGATCCAGGCGGCGGAGTTGTAGGCGCGCATAAAGTCGAAGCGGTCGGTGTCGAGCAGCTCCTCCATGGGGACCTCGCCGTTTTGGGCCTCGACGATCACGGCGTCCTTCTGCAGGCTGCGCACGATGGCCTTAAGCTCGGCGATCTGCTCGGGACTCACGGTATCGGTCTTGTTGAGGATCAGCGTGGAGCAGAACTCGATCTGCTGGATGAGCAGGCTTTCGATGTCGTCCTCGTCGATATCCTCGGCCAGCAGGTCGCGACCGCCGTTGAACTCGTCGTACATGCGGGCACAATCGACCACGGCCACGATGTTGTCGAGCGCGAGCTTGGGCTCGCCGCCCACCTTGGCCTCGTCGCAGAAGCTCGAGATGGTGTAGGCGATGGGGATAGGCTCGCAAATGCCCGATGCCTCGATGATGATGTAATCGAAGTTGCCCGAATCGGCGATGCCCTGCAGCTGGTTGGCCAGGTCGTCCGAAAGCGTGCAACAGATGCAGCCGTTGGTGAGCGGGATGAGGTCATCGGTCTCGGAAAGGCCGCCGTCGGCGATAAGGCTGGCGTCGACGTTGATCTCGCCGATATCGTTGACGATCACGGCGGCGCGGATGCCGCCGTCGTTAGCGAGGATGTGGTTGAGCAGCGTGGTCTTGCCGGCACCGAGGTATCCGGTAAGCATGATGATCTTCACGGGTTTGTTGGGCATGTGCCCTCCTTTGTTAGACATGGCTTACAGTTGAATCTTATGCCAAACGCCTGCTCTTATACCCACGCGCCGGCAAATAACACAAGCTACTCCCAGGCTCCCCATACATCGGGGCAATAACCGACGGTGGCCTTCTTGCCGTTGCGTACGATGGGCTCGGCTAGAACCTGCTGGTTCTCGAGCAGCTTGTCGAAGCGCTGGCTAGGGGTGAGGTGCTGGATGAGTGCGAGCATCTCCTCGTCCTTGGCTTTGGGATTGAGTAACTTGTCGATACTACCGACCGCCTGCATCACGCTCGTGAGCTCGCCCTTGCTCATCTCCTTTTCCTTAAGGTCGATAAACTGCACCTTAATGCGGCGCTCTTTAAAATAACGCTGCGCCTTCTTGGTGTCGAAGGACTTCTTAGTCCCGAAGATTTGCACGTTCATAGTATGTTCCGCCGTTCTACCTGATGAAGTTGGTCGTTGCGCGATCGGCTTCGGGTGCGTTGATACCAGCGGCCTGTCCTGCCTCGATACAGCGCAGGAGCCAGGCCATGTTTTTGCCGATGTTTCGCATGGTGGCAAGGCCCTCGGCATCCCCATCGGCGTCGCCGGGCACGCGACCAAACACGTTGTTCCAGTACGTGGAGGCGACCACGGGCATCTGGTTGATGGTGAAGTACTTGTTGAGCACATCGAAGGTGGTCGATGTACCGCCGCGACGGGCGACGGCGACGGCAGCGCCCGGCTTGTGTGCAAAGGCCTTGCTGCCGGCATAGAATGCGCGATCGAGTGCCGAGAGGATGCGTCCGCTGGGATGCGCATAGTAGACGGGCGAGCCAAAGACAAAACCGTCGGCCTGTTCGGCGGCAGCGATGAGCTCGTTCACCACGTCGTCGTCAAAGGTGCAGCGACCGCCAAGCTTGCCGCACTGGCCACAGCCAATGCAGTCGCGAATGGGCTTGGCGCCCAGTTGAAACACCTCGGTATCAATGCCTTCGGCATTGAGCTGCTCGGCGACCTCGGCGAGTGCGCGGGCGGTGTTGCCGTTTGCCTTGGGGCTGCCATTGACCAAAAGAACCTTCATCACAAACTCCCTCTGCTTTTGGTGGCTTCTGCAGAGGATTATCGCACGATGGGGGAGGCGGCGCGGGCGCGGTGCTAATCCAGTTTGGTACCTGGCACCTGCACGGCTTTCCCGAGCAACGCTTTGAGCTCGTTCAAAATGGAAACGGGCTGTCGGTCAACGCTGTTCAGATGGAGCGTCGCTACACGAATGGGTGGCTGATATTCAAGCGAGCCGATGAGCACGGGGGAACCCAGGAACCGCTCGATTTCGTCTGCGATCGAGTCGGTCTCTTCGGGATCAAAGTCGTCGAAAAGCGCCACGAATGTCGGCCCCGTCGAGCGGAACAGGCGGCCCTTGCCGCGCGAACAATCCATGAGGCAGGCGGCGCTTTCGGCGAGCACGCGGTCGCCTGCATCGAATCCAAAGCGGGCATTGACCTCGGCGATATCGTCGACCTTAATGGCAATAAAGCCTGCCTCGCGCGCCACGCGGCGCATCTCTCCAATAGCGTTGACCAGCGCGTGGACATCGCCCAGGCCCGTTACCGAGTCGGTCGTATCTGCTAGGCTTCGGTTGATGATAATGCCCACATACATGCTGGGCTCGGTATCGGTGCCGTCCAAGCGGTAGCCCGTGCAGTCGCAAAGCACGTATTTTCCGGTGGCATCCATTACGCGATACTGCATGTAGTGGAAGTGCCACGTGCCGTTTATCACCATGTCGAGCTCGGCGCGTACGTTGTCGCGGTCCTCGGGATGAACGCGGGCAAGCCACATATCGACCGAGTTAAAAGGGTGCTGGGAGGGCAGGTCAAAATCGCGCACGGCGTTGACCGACCATTGCGATTCTCCAGTATCGAGATTGAGGATAAACGGATAGCGCGTCTCGGAGCTCATGGAGATCGCTTGGAACACCCGGTCGTTGCAGGGAAGCTGGTCGACGATCGGGCGTTGCGGCGCGTCATCGTCTTTCGGCTGCTGCACGCGATGCATAAGCTTATAGCGATACATCTTGCGATCGGCATCCATCGTCATCTGGCGACGCGTGTCGCCGGCAAGTGGATCGACGCGCGAGCAGCCAAAGCTAAAGCTGGCGATCATGGGCGCCTTGCCACCTGAGCTCGCCTCGATCAGCCCGGCACGTACCTGCTCCAAGCGCTGCTCGAGTTCAGTCTCGTTTGCGGAGAGCGAGATAAGCACAAATTCGTCTCCACCGATGCGGAACAGCATCTCATCGTGCTCCATGGTTTCGGAGAGCGTGCGGCAGATGCTCAGAATATAGCGATTGCCTTCGGCGTGGCCAAACCTATCATTGCAATGTTTGAGATGGTCGATGTCAATATAGGCGCAGGTGAAGGGGCCGCCTTTGCGCCAGAGTTGCTCGACGTGACGGTCGAGTCCGCTGCGGTTGCCCAAGTTGGTGAGCGGGTCGATATAGGCGTTGCTCTCAAGCAGCCGGCGCTCTTGTTGCAGGATGGCATGCGTCTTTTTTAACTGCTCGCCAATGCCGCGCAACTCTACGGGCAGGGCGGCAACGTCAAGCTCGGCGGTCGAGACGCCATTCGCAAGTCACTGGAGATAGGCAATAATCGATTGCTCGCCCAGGCGATATGGCTCGTTCATGATGAATAACCTCCTTGGGCGGAACAATGGTTTGTATCATATCCCCAATTCGGTTTGAATTGGGGATATAAGTTAGCTAATGGAGACAAATGCCCCCTTCGGCGGTGGCGTTTTGCTCGCGAGCGTACCAGTTGTTATTGCCACCATCGAGCAATGCCTCAAAATCCTTCGCCGGCATGGGGCGGTAGTAGAGGAAGCCTTGAGCGTCGCGGGCGCCCATTTGCCGTAGCACGTTCGCCTGCTCATTTGTCTCGACGCCTTCGACCACGACGGGCAGATGGAGCGACTGCGCCATCTCGAGCATCGATGAAATGATCTGCGTGCTGCGGCCTTGATCGCCGTCGACGGGCGCAATCTGCCAAATGTGCTTGTCGAGCGTCACCATAAAGCCGCTTTCCTCGAGTGCGGGGATATGGGTGCACATGCTGTGGACGGCTATTATTCGACAGGCGGTAGCGCGACGATGCGATGTTCGATGAAAATGCGACTGAGACGATATATGTTGACGGGTATACTTGTCCCGGTTTAAAACGCAGGAACGGAGATGGTCGCATGGCACAGCCGGATACGACGCACACGGTGGGGCTTGCGCTCGAGGGAGGCGGCTACCGCGGTATGTATACGGCGGGCGTGCTCGACGTTTGGATGGAGCACGGTTTGACCTGCGACCATATGGTGGGTGTCTCGGCGGGCGCGGCGTTTGGCTACAACTTTAAATCGCGCCAGATCGGCCGCGCCATTCGCTACAACAAGGCCTATTGTGCCGATAAGCGCTATGCGGGTGTGACTAGCTGGTTGCGAACCGGTGACATGTTCAATGCCGATTTTGCCTATCACGAGGTGCCCATCGAGCGCGATCCCATCGACCTGGAGACATATCGCGCCTGCCCTATGCGGTTTACGTGCGTGTGTACCGATATCGAGACGGGCAAGGCCGTCTACCACGACCTGCCCTATGGCGACGAGCGCGATATCGAGTGGATCCGGGCGTCGTCGGCGATTCCCGTGGCGACGCGTCCCGTTGCTATTGGCGGGCATAAGTATCTGGATGGTGGCGTGGCTGATTCCATTCCCAGCGCTTGGTTGTTTGCGCAGGGGTATGACCGCAATATCGTGGTACTCACGCAGCCGGCGGGCTTTGTGAAGCAACCCAACAGCGTGATGCCCATGCTGCGGCGCGTGTTCCGTCACTACCCGGAGTTTGTTGCAGCGCTCGATCATCGGCATGAGGTCTACAATGCCACGCTCGATGACTTGGCGCGTCGTGAGGCTGCCGGCGAGGTCTTTGTGGTGCGGCCGAGCGAATCGGTGAAGGTGCCGTCGCTGTGCCGCGAGCCGGATGAGCTCGAGCGTATCTACCAGGTCGGCCGCCACGATGCGGAGGCGACCTTGCCGGCGCTGGAAGCGTATCTGGCAGAGTAGAGCAAACTGCCGTGGACTCGGCGGAAAGCGCATCCCGGAATCGGCGCTAAAAATGGGATGAGGTTTCCGCGAGAGGCCCGTAGCGGAAAGCGCGCCCCGGAATCGGCATCCAAAACGGGATGCAGTTTCCCCGACGGCGGGTTTTGGAAACGGCGTCCCAGAATTTGCGCCTGGAATGGGATGGGGTTTCCCAACGGAGCCGCATGCGGAAAGCGCATCCCGGAATGGAGGTCCAAACTGGGATGCGCTTTCCATTGCTGAAGATATGAGGCCGCGGATCGGCTGCTCGGCCTAGACTTATGCCTGCTGCCAGGTGTCGACGAGCTCCTTGGCGGCGGCGTAGGGGTCGTCGGCACTGCAGACAGCGCTCACCACAAAGAAGCCATCGACGCCGGTGGCCTTGAGCTGCGGCAGGTCGGCCGTCTTGATGCCGCCGCCCACCACGATGGGCACGGGGCTTGCCGCGTGGAGTGCGGCCAGGTCCTCAAAGCTCTTGGTGATGATAGAGCCGTCGGCCGCGCGTCCGCAGTCGCGCTTGGTTTCGGTCTCGTGGAGCGGGCCGATGCCCAGGTAGTCGACTAGGCTCATGTCGGCGGTCTTGACGTACTCGAGCATCTCCTCGCAGCGGGCCGAAAGGCCCACGATGGCATCGGGGCCCAGAAGCTTGCGGCAGACCTCGACGGGAATATCGCTCTGGCCCACGTGCACGCCGTCGACAGCAATACCCTGCTCGCGCGCGGCGAGTACGCAGTCCAGGCGGTCGTCGATCAGCAGGGCAACCTGACCGGTTTTGCCGGCCTGCGCGATTGCCTGCGCGGCGTCGCCCGTCAGCGCAATGATCTCGCGGGCGCTTGCCACCTTGGAGCGCACCTGGATGCAGGTAAAGCCGGCGTCGAGCGCCTGGGCCACCACATCGCCCACGGGACGCCCGAGCGTGTTTTCGGGGCCGAGTACCAGATAGGCCGAGATATCAAGGTTGTCGCGGATGCTCATCGTGCTTCCTCCTGCTTTTTGATCTGCGCTTCCATGCGTTCGAGCTTGCCGGTCATGGTGTCGGTAAATCCGGGTCGAATATCGGCTTTGAGCACGACTTCGGTGCGGATGCCCTTGCTCGCCAACACAAAGGTTGCGTCGCGCACGACCTGCATGACCTCGTCCCAGTCGCCCTCGATCTCGGTGAACATGGAGGTGGTGCGGTTGGGCAGGCCGCTCTCGCGAATGACACGCACGACCTCGGCGACCTCGGCGGATAGCTCATCGCCGGTGCCGCACGGGGCGATGGCCACGGCGACGAGCGTGTTCATGCCGGCATTGGTTGCGGGCTCGGACATGGCCTATGCCTCCTCGAGCTCGAGTCGGTTATCGGCGATGTCTTGGGCGGTTGCGCGGTAGAGCTCGTCGATAAAGGCGACCTTAAAGCTTGCCGGGGCGTCGGCGACAGCGGCGGCACGCGTGCCGGCCACGTTGTAGACGGCGGTGCCGCAGACGGCTGCCGTAAACGGGTCGGCGGCGCAGGCGTACACGGCCAGCACGCCGCCCTGCGAGCAGCCGCAGCCGGTGATCTTGGACATGAGCGGGCTGCCGCCGTGAGACTTGGCCACCGTCGTGCCGTCGGTGATCAGGTCGACTTCGCCCGAGACCACAACGGCGCCACCGGTGTGGCGAGCGAGCGCCACGGCGGCACCACGGGCGGCGTCGACCGTGTCGGTGGTATCGACACCGCGCACGCGGCTCAGATCGGCCGCCTCGCCCTCAAGACCCCACAGGCCGGCGAGCGCGATAATCTCGGAGGCGTTGCCGCGCACGATGGCGGGCTTGTACTGCTTGAGCTCGTTGACCAGCTGGGTGCGCAGGCTACCGATACCCAGGCCCACCGGATCGAGCACCCAGGGCTTACCGGCGTCGTGTGCCGCCTTGGCCGCGCGGGGAATCGTTTGCTCGTAAATGGGGAAGAGCGTGCCCATGTTGAGATAGATGGCGCCGCCGCCGGCAACGAGTGCCTCGCCCTCGTCGGGCAGATAGACCATGGCGGCCGATCCGCCCACGGCGAGCTGCGCGTTGGCGACAAAGTCGATCGTCACCGTGTTGGTGATGGAACCGGCCATCGGATTGGTAGCGCGAATCTCCTCCACGGCCTTGACCATATGTTGCTTAAGCTGTTCCGAATCAATCACTGCACATGCCTCCTTGGCATAGAAAAGGGGCGCTGTGCATAGACAGCGCCCCTGTAAAGGCGGCATGCTCCCTACGCCAGCATTAACTGACAGGTTCAAAGGATTGGGCCCATTGCCCTCTCAGCCTTGTGGTTTGCACCGCCGGCACTCCCGCATCGAATCTGTTGTTCCCTATACTAGCGCACCTGCCAAAAAGGGACAGGTTTATTTTGGCAGGTAACAACTGGGACTTTGCGTTTTCCCAGATGAAACCTGCCGAAATAAACCTGTCCCTTTTTGGCAGGTCGGTACAATAGATGGGATTAAGAATGACCGAGGGGGCCTTATGATCAAACTTGTGCTGACCGATATGGACGATACGCTGATTCCAGCCGGGCATGACGGCGCCAGCGACTACGCCATTGAGGGTGTTCATGCCATGCAGGCGGCGGGTCTGCACTTTGGGCCGGTTTCGGGTCGTCAGCCGTCCGCGATGGGCTGGATGTTCAAAAACCGTTCCGAGTGTTTTTCGACCGGTGCGTTCTGTAACGGCCAGGTGATGTTTGTCGACGGCGAAGTAGTCGCTTCGCGCGCAATCGACAACGATGCTCTGATGCGTTTGGCTGACTATCTGGAGCAAGAGACCGACGATACATTTCTAAAAGTCTACAGCCTGGGCGATGACTTTTGGAATAACGATGCCTATTGCGTGACAAGCGATCCCGAGCGTGTGCGTCGCGCTATGGAGTCGGGCGGCAATGCGTGGCTCAAAGGCGAAGAGGCCCCGTGTCGTCCCGTCGTCGATGGCGCGCCGGTGTTTAAGGCGAATATCTGGAGTGCCCGTTCGCGTGAGGAGCTCGCGGAGCTACGCGAGCGCGTTGCTGCTGAGGTGCCGGAACTCTCGCTTGTGTTTCCCAACAACCGAGTGCGCCTGTTCGACATCCTTCCGGATGGTTGGGACAAGGGCTGCGCTGCGCTGGAGCTGGCGCGCGCCTTGGGCCTGACGCCCGACGAGGTGGCCGTATTTGGCGATTCCGATAACGATTTGCCCATGATCGATGCCGTTCCCAACTCCGTTGCAGTCGCCAATGCCAATGAGGCCGTCACGGCTGCCGCGCGCTGGCATATCGGCGCTGCGGCAGACGATGCGGTTGCCGGGGCTCTGCATCAGATTGCCGCCTGCGCCGCGACGGGGGAGATGCCGCCGTTTATGCGCCTGCCGGGTGCTGCCGACGCGAATCTCACGAACAGCTAAGGAGACAGCCATGAAGCTTCAGCAGCTCAGGTATGTCGTCAAAGTTGCCGAATGCGGTAGCATCACCGAGGCCTCGCGCCGGCTCTTTGTGTCGCAGCCTTCGATTACCGCGTCGATCCGCGATCTCGAAAACGAGATGGGTGTGCACATCTTTGAGCGCACCAACAAGGGCGTCATTGTGTCCGAGGAGGGCGAGACCTTCTTGGGCTATGCGCGCCAGGTACTCGACCAGGCCGACCTGCTCGAGGGCAAGTACAAAGGCACGTCCGAGCAGGTGCCGCACTTTAGTGTGAGCTGCCAGCATTATTCCTTTGCCGTTAATGCGTTTGTCGATGTAATCCGCGAGTTCGATGCCGCGCGCTACGACTTTACCCTACGCGAGGAACAGACCCACGAGATTATCGAGGATGTCGCGCACATGAAAAGCGAGCTGGGCATCCTATATCTGTCCGAGCACAACCGCGAGGTCATCGAGCGCATGCTGGTGGCCAACGAGCTCGTGTTCGAAGGGCTCTTCTGCGCCACGCCGCATGTCTTCGTCTGCGCCGACCATCCGCTGTCGGACCGCTCCAGCGTGACGCTCGAGGATCTGGAAGACTACCCGTTCCTGTCCTACGAGCAGGGCAGCTACAACTCGTTTTACTATTCCGAGGAGCTGACCTCGACGTTCGAGCGTCGCAAGAATATTCGCGTGCGTGACCGTGCGACGCTGTTCAACCTTGCCATGGGCCTCAACGGCTACACGGTATGCTCGGGCGTGATCAGCCACGAGCTCAACGGCCCCGGCATTATCTCGATTCCGCTCGACGTGGACGAGTACATGGAGATTGGCATCATCACGCGCAAGAACACGACGCTCACGCGCTACGGTCGGGCCTATATCGACGCGATTCGTCAGCATATCTAGGCTGCTGTGCTCCGCACAGTTCAAGTCTCTTTATGGCAGTCCAGACTGATATAGGAAGCATCTATATCAAACTGTTATAAACGTATATTTTACGATGGTCATATGAGCGCTCATACTCTGTCCCAGTAAAGCATCCAATGCAAAGGGAGATATCTATGAGCACTTCGATTCAACCGAACGCGCCGTTTCGCGCCGATATCGTCGGCAGTTTTCTTCGTCCGCAGGCTGTAAAGGACGCCCGTGCCGCCTATGTCGCGGGTAAACTCGACGCTTCCGGCCTTAAGGCCGTCGAGGACGAGGCCATCCGCGACTTAGTGGCCAAGCAGAAGGCTGCCGGCTTGCAGGTGATTACCGATGGCGAGTTCCGCCGCAGCTACTGGCACCTCGATTTTATGTGGGGACTCAACGGCATTGAGCGCCGCACCTCACGCACGGGTTATATGTTCCATGACGAGGAGACGACGGCCGACACCGCCGTGGTTACTGGTCCCATTAGCGGCGAGAACCACCCGTTCGTCGAGCATTTTAAGTTCGTCAAGGCGCTTGAGGGGGAGGGCCAGGTCGCACGCCAGACCATTCCGGCGCCGATCCAGACGTTCTCTGAGGTCACGCTCGATCGCTGCGACGGCCAGCAGGAGAGCCTGCGCGCTGTCTATAAGACCGATGAGGAACTTGCCGACGCCATTGCAGCCGCTTATCGCACGGTGATCGCCGACCTGTACGCAGCAGGCTGCCGCAACATCCAGTTTGATGACTGCACCTGGGGCATCTATTGCGATACCGACTTTGTGTCCAAGACCGGCATGAGCCCGGTCGACCTGCAAAAGGTAAGCGAGCTGGGCGTGGCGCTCAACAATGCCGCCATCGAGGGCAAGCCCGACGATCTGGTCATCAACACGCACGTGTGCCGCGGCAACTATCACTCCACCTATGCCTTTGAGGGCGGCTACGATCCCATCGCGCCGTACCTGTTCGCACATGAGAATGTCGATGCGTTCTATCTGGAGTTCGACACGCCGCGCGCCGGCGGCTTTGAGCCGCTCAAGTACGTCGCTCCCGGCAAGAAGGTCGTGCTGGGCTTGGTAACCACCAAGGCGGCAGAGCTCGAGAACGAGGATGTTATCGTCGAGCGCATCCGCGAAGCCGCTAAGTACGTGCCGCTCGAGAATCTGTACCTGTCGCCCCAGTGCGGCTTTGCCAGCTGCGAGATTGGCAACAAGCTGACCGAGGACGAGCAATGGGCGAAGATCGCGCTGGTCAAGCGCATTGCCGAGCGCGTTTGGAAGTAACGCTAGCGTTTGCAGGTGGCGGCGCGTGCGAGGCATTGCGTATCGCGTACAATGGTTCGGATCGTATCGTTCGGGCAGGTTATCCGATATGCCTGATCGCCCTTCCATTTTTTGAAAGGACTCTCATGTCCCGGTCTTCGACGCCCGCCGTCACCGATGCCATCTACGATGCATCGTCGCTCGGCCGCCCGCGCATTTTTGTGTTGGGTTTGCAACACATGTTTGCGATGTTCGGAGCCACGGTGCTCGTGCCCGTGCTCACCGGCCTTTCCGTTTCGACGACGCTTCTGTTCGCCGGCATCGGCACGCTGCTGTTTCATTTTCTATCGCGCGGTAAGGTGCCCGCGTTCCTGGGCTCGTCGTTTGCCTTTATCGCGGGTTATGCCGCCGTTGCGCCCAACGGCGAGGCCGAGCTTTTGCCCTACGCTTGCCTGGGCGTTGTCTGCGCCGGCCTGCTCTATCCGGTGCTGGCAGCGCTGTTCCGCGCATTTGGCGCCAAGCGTGTCATGCACTTCTTCCCGCCGGTGGTGACCGGCCCCATCGTCATTTCCATCGGCCTGATCTTGGCAAGCTCTGCTATCGCCAACTGCCAGACCAACTGGCTTGTTGCCGTTGTCGCTGTGGCCGTGATCGTCATCTGCAATATTTGGGGCCGCGGCATGGTTAAGATCGTGCCGATTCTGCTGGGCGTCGTGGTGAGCTATGCCGTTGCGGCCGCGTTGGGTGAGGTCGACTTCTCTGGCGTCGCAGCCGCCCCCTGGGTTGGCTTGCCCGTCGTGTGGGACAACACCGTGTTTGCGCTCTTTGGACCGCAGCTCGATAGCGGTCTTGCCACGACGGCCATCATCACCATCATGCCGCTGGCCTTTGCGACCATGATTGAGCACATTGGCGATATCTCCGCCATTGGCTCTACCTGCGAACGCAATTACATTGCCGATCCCGGTCTGCACCGTACCCTGCTCGGCGATGGCCTGGCGACCATCTTGGCATCGCTCTTTGGCGCCCCCGCCAATACGACGTATGGCGAGAACACTGGCGTGCTTGCCCTGACGCGCGTGTTCGACCCGCGCGTGATTCGCATTGCCGCCTGCTGCGCCATCGTGCTTTCGTTCTGCCCCAAGTTTGCTGCCGTGATCGCCGCCATGCCGGCGTGTGTAATCGGCGGCGTGTCGCTCGTGCTCTACGGCATGATCAGTGCCGTGGGCGTTCGCAACCTTATCGAAAACCAGGTTGATTTCCAGAACAACCGCAATGTGCTGGTTGCGGCTTTGGTGCTCGTGCTTTCGCTCGGCATTGCCTACAGTACCGCCGGTGCCATCGTGCTGGAGCTGGGCGGCGTGACGATTTCGCTTTCGGGCCTTGCCGTGGGCTCGCTGGTGGGCATTGTGCTCAACGCCATCCTGCCCGGTAATGACTTTGAGTTCGATACTTCCGAGCTTGAGGAGACTACTGAATAGTAGCTGCGTTCAGCCAAATTAAAAATGGCGTCCATGCGTATGTGCGCGTGGACGCCATTTTTAATGCGTCAGTATCCAGTGGATGCCGCGCGCCATGCGCAGGTCAGTTTGGGCAAAATGATTGCCGGGGTTGAGCTCCAGCGTTGTTGGGATGTCGCGCTCGATAAACAGCTTTTCCATCGCGCGCGTATCGTCGAGTACGTGCCGCATCATGCGGTTGGGCGTCTTGGTTTCCTTTTTACCGAGCGACAGATAGGCGGCGTCGGGCGTAGCCGTCATCGTGCGCTCGCGCGCGTAGTCGATAAAGCCGGGGAACCACAGCGACCCCGATGCACTCGCTACGCGCTCAAAGACATCTGTTTGCCAAAGTGCCCACAGTGCAAAAAGACCCGCCAACGAGTAGCCGGCAACGCCGCGCCAGGCGGGCGGTTGCGGGAGCGATGATTCGGCCTGGGGGATTATCTGCTTCAACAACTCGTCAAGAAAACCAGCAGCCTGTCCGCCAAAGGGCTCGGCATCTCGTATAGTTCCGTCGCATTCCCAGGGGCTCAGCTCGCGATTCCAATCGAGCCCTCCAATGGCGACAAGGGTGAACGGCGGGCAGTCGAGCTCTCGGCAGCGCTCGTAGACTTCACTACCGTTGCCCATAACCACGGGGAGATAGATGACGGGCGCGCCTTCCGCACACTCTGAATAAACGGTTATCTGCTTATGATGCGCTTCCAAGGCAGGCTTCTCTCAGTGTTGTGATAATTGACAGCCTCAATTGTCGCACGCTGACACGGGGGCAGACGCTAAAAGAAAGGCGCGGAGCCGCTCGATGCGATTCCGCGCCTTGTTGTTTTGCTTTAGCAGACTATGCCGTTACGCCACGAAGAAGTAGACGAGGAAGGCGAGGGCTGCGATCCACATGAGCGGCTTGATCTTGGAGGCCTCGCCCTTAAAGAGCGCGACGACCACGTAGGCGATAAAGCCCAGGCCAATGCCGGCAGAGATGGAGTAGGTGAAGGGCACGCCGGCGACAATCATGAACGCCGGGAAACCCTGCGACACGTCGGACCAGTCGATCTCGGAGGCTTCGCTCATCATGAGGTAACCGACGTAGACCAGAGCACCGCAGGTGGCGGCGCTGGAAACGATGGTGACGATGGGGGAGAAGAACGCGGCGAGAATGAACAGCACGCCGGTGGTGACGGAGGTGAGGCCCGTGCGGCCACCGTCGGCAGCGCCAGAGGTGGACTCGACGAAGGTGGTGATGGAGGAGACGCCCATGAAACCGCCCACAGCAGCGGCGGCGGAGTCGACGATCAGAATCTCCTTGATATTCTCGACGTTGCCGTCGTCGGTGAGGAACTCGCCCTGCTTGGCCACGGCCATCGCGGTGCCCATGGTGTCGAAGAAGTCACTCATGAGCAGCGAGAACGAGATGACGAGGAGCGTGGGGTCGGTAAGGACCTTGACGATGGCGGGCACGCCGCCGGCGTCGGCGATGGGGCCACCGATGCTCGAGAAGTCGAGCGGTGCGATGAGGCCCTCGGGGGCGTGGGTGACGCCCAGCGGGATACCGGCGATAACGGCGACGATGATGCCGATGAGCAGCGAGCCCGGCACGTTGCGGGAAGCCAGGGCAACCGTCACGACGATGGAGATGATACCGACGATAAAGGTGGGGGAGGCGATGTCGCCCAGGCCGACGAGCGTACCGGCGCCAGCGGTGATGATGCCAGCGTCGCACAGGCCGATCATGGCGATAAACAGGCCCAGACCCACCGAGATGGCGTGACGCAGGACAACCGGGATGGCGTCCATGATGGCCTCGCGCAGGCCACAAAGCACGAGCAGCAAGACGACGACGCCCTCAAGGAAGATGACGCTCATGGCCACGTGCCAGTCACCGCCGCAGACGGTGGTGGTGATTCCGGCGATCATCGCGTTGACGCCTAAGCCCGATGCGCAGGCGAGCGGGCGGTTGGCGAAGATGCCCATGCAGATGGTCATGATGCCGGCGCCCAGGCAGGTGGCGCAGGCGAGCGCTCCCGCATCGATGCCAGCGCCCGAGAGCACCGCGGGGTTGACGGCGATGATGTAGGCCATCGCCAGGAATGTTGTCAGTCCAGCGCGGAGTTCGGTCCCGATTGTGGACTTGCGCTCGCTGACGTGAAATAGTTCGTCCATGCATACCCTTTCCTTGTTCGGCCCCGAGTTTAGGCCGATTGACACGAACTCACCCACTATAGCCCCTTTACGACGCTGTTGTTCCTCGCATGTTGATGTTCGGCGCTTTGTAGCAGACGGACGGTATTTTTCGCATGAAAAAGTGTGGGTACCGTATACTTAAGCGGTTACAACGACCCCTATGGAGGAACGTATGATTAAAGAGCTTTGCCACGACGAGGCTATCCTGTCCCAGCGTTGCGAGGTTGCGACCGTCGAGGACGAGTCGGTTGCTCAGGACCTGATCGATACCATCAAGTCGCTCGACGATGCCGGCTGCCTTGCCGCTAACCAGATCGGCGTCACCAAGAAGGTCTGCGTCTACCTGGACGATGCCGGCGAGCCCCATGTGCTCTACAACCCCCGTCTGGTGTTTGGCCTGGGCGCCAGCAAGATGGAGGAGAGCTGCCTGACGCACGAGGAGATCACCAAGTCCACGCGCTATATCAAGTGCAAGGTTGCCTTTGACCAGATCGTCGACGGCAAGATGAAGGAGTGCCGCCGCGACTACGCGGGCTTTGAGGCACAAATGATCCAGCATATGATCGACCACTGTCTCGGCAAGTTGGTCTAAGGGGACCAAAGCACCGCACCTTGCCGCTCAATCGTCGCTTGCGTACCGTTAGTACGCGGCGCTCCTCTTTCGTGGCAATCTGCGGCACTTTGACCCCTTAGACGACCTGCGGGGTTAACTTGGTTGAGTTTATCCAGCTTGAATAGTCCGGGCGTGACATTGTTGTCATGTCCGGGCTTTTGTGTTTAGCGCCTTTTTGTTTGGAGACAATGAAATTAGCAAGAACGTAAAGCTAGGAGGCGCTATGTGCACGAGTATTCGATTTACCGATAATTCTGGCCACATGTATCTAGGCCGCAACCTCGACTGGAGCTTTGACTACGGCCAACAGGTTCGCGTGATGCCGCGCGGGTTTCAGATTCCGTATTCGTTTATCGACGACGCGACAGCGGCACACGCGGTGATCGGTATGTGCATCGATTACAAGAACTACCCTATGTTCTTCGATTGCGGCAACGATGCGGGCCTCGCCGTGGCGGGCCTCAATTTCCCGGGTTATGCCGAGTATGCCGAGGGGCCGGTTGATGGAAAGACCAATATCGCGGCCTATGAGTTTCCCCTGTGGGTGGCAGCGACGTTCTCGACGGTCGATGAGGTCGAGGCCGCGCTGCGCGACACGGTGATTGTCGCCAAATCTGCCGGAGAGGGGCTGGGCGTGTCGCTGCTCCATTGGATTATCGGCGACAGCCAGCGCAGCATCGTGGTCGAGATGATGGCTGACGGCCTGCATGTATACGACGATCCGGTCGACACCCTTGCCAACCAGCCGACCTTCCCGTGGCACATGGAAAACCTGCGCACCTATATCACCGCCACAAGTGATTTTCCGCAGACGGCGACATGGCGTGGCGCCGAGCTCAAGCCCTATGGCGCGGGCGCCGGCATGCGCGGTATTCCGGGTGACTGCTATTCGCCGAGCCGTTTTGTAAAGGCGGCGTACCTCAATGCCAATTACCCGCAAAAGGAGAGCGAGACCGAAAACGTCGTCCGCATGTTCCGTTCACTTGAGGGCGTGGTGATGATTGAGGGGGCGTCCAGGATGGGCGATGGCAAGTTCGAGAAGACTATCTACACCGGATGCTTTAGCGCGCGCACGGGCAATTATTACTACGCGATGTATGATGATCCGTCGATTCGCTACGTGAGCCTGATGGATGCCGAGGGCGCAAGCCCCGATAGGCTCGTGGTTCCCGAGCCGCGCCGTTCGTAGCTCACTGGTCCGTTGCGACATAAAACGGCCTCGCACCTCTTATGAGATGCGAGGCCGTTGTCGTTAATGGCTGGTGGCGTGTTAGAAGTTGGCGTCGTTGAACTGGGTGCTCTCGAGTCCGTCGAGTTGCTGTTCGGGCGTATCGGCGACGCTCTCGAGCAACTCGGTGGGGTCGACGTTCATATTCTTACCGGCCTCGTTGCCGTTGACCAGGTCGTCCGAGAAGATATCGACATCCATTTCCTCGGCTTCCTCGATCTGAACTTCGAGTGGCACCTGGGTGCGTACAAGCTTGACTGCCGGACGCATGCGGGCAAAGAGGGGCACGTACTCGATGATGATGGCCGAGTTCTCGAGACCGTACCAACGTGCCGGGCTTCCGCAGGCGCGGCGGACGGCGTACTTGATGGCCATGACGCGATGGTCGTTGCGGTTGATGTCCGTTTCGGGGGCAAGCATCTTGCGCAGCATGCAAAAACGGAAGTCGCCCACGTTGCCGCGTGTCTCGTAGATGGAGTAGGTGTGATGCTGCGGCGGCAACTCACCCGATGCCATCAGGTCGCCAACGATCTGGCGCAGGTAGGCGTTGATGCGCTGATTGACCTTAAAGCCCAGGTCCAAGCGTACGCGGAACAAAAAGTCTGTGCCAAAGGTCTCAACGGAATACTCGTGCGTATAGGGCTCGTCGGTAACGTGTACGTTGATGAACCAATATGCCTTGGCACGCTTGGGGTGCTTGTCCAGGATGGAGTAGAGCACGTCGCGGTCGAGCGTGAGCGGATCGGGGCTGTTGGTGAGGAATACCAGATTGTCGGCGAGCACGGGGTAGGTTTCGTCGTTGCGCAGGCGGTTGAGCTGATCGATGTACTTGGAGACGGGCAGCAGGATCGTCTGCGTGCGCTCGATGGCGGTGCCGCGACGCCACACATACATAAGGCCGAACAGCAGTGCGGCCAGGAAGATCATGACGTAGCCGCCGTCAAAGAACATGGTGAGGCACGAGGCGAAGAAGCATAGCTCAATGGCACCAAAGAGCAGGGCGAAGACGCAGGCACCTAGCTTGTGCTTGAGGATGCCGGCGATGTAGCTCGTCAAAAGCGTCGTGGTCATGAGCATGGTCACGGTAATCGCGAGGCCGTAGGCGCTCTCCATGCGCTCGGAGTTCTGGAACAGCAGCACGATGAAGATGCAGCCGACCCACATGATGTTGTTGACGAGCGGAATGTAGAGCTGGCCCTTGGTGTCGCTGGGGTAGTGGATGCGCAGATGCGGCATAAGGTTGAGACGGGTTGCCTCGGATACCAGCGAGAACGAGCCGGTGATGAGCGCCTGCGAGGCGATGATGGCCGCCACGGCCGAAAGCACGATGGCAAAGGGGCGCAGGGGCTCGGGGAGCATCATATAGAACGGGTTGACGATGTCCATCGCGAGCATCTGGGGATTGGAGTTGTTGGCGAGCAGCCAAGCGCCCTGACCCAGATAGTTAAGGATGAGGGCCGCCTTTACGAACGGCCAGGATGCGTAAATGTTAGCCTTGCCCACGTGACCCATGTCCGAATAGAGCGCCTCGGCGCCGGTCGTCGACAGGAAGACGAAGCCGAGCACCATGATGCCCGAGTGGTTGATGGGCGAGAACAGGAACATGATGCCGCGGATGGGGTTGAGCGCGCGTAGGATGGACAGGTTGCCGAGCATGTTGAACAGGCCGGCGCCCGCCAGGAACAGGAACCATAGCGTCATAAGCGGGCCGAACAGCTTGCCGATTGACGAGGTGCCGGCGCGCTGCATGGCAAATAGGCCGCAGATAATGATGATGGTAATAATGATGACGTTGGTTTGCCCGTCACCCAATAGCGCGTGGCCCCACTCGATAGTGCGCAGGCCCTCAATGGCCGTGGTAACCGTGACGGCGGGGGTGAGGATGCCGTCGGCGAGCAGCGCCGCGCCGCCGATCATGGCGGGAAGAATCAGCCAAGGCGCCACTTTGCGCACCAAGCTAAACAGGGCGAAGATGCCGCCCTCGTTATGGTTGTCGGCCTTCATGGCGATTACCACGTACTTGACCGTGGTCACGAGTGTCATGGTCCAGATGACGAGCGAAAGCGCGCCCAGAATCATGTCCTCGCTGACGGTGCCGATGCCGCCGTTGTTGGCGACGATTGATTTCATGGTGTACATGGGGCTTGTGCCGATGTCACCGTAGACGACGCCGAGCGTTACGAGCAGCATGCCAGCGGAGAGGGGAATGGCTCCATGCCTGCCTTGACTACGCTGGTCTTGGAGGCTTGCCTCCAGCTTGTTGTGTGCCACGTGGACTCCCTTGGACATCTGGCCTCTGCCACGAGCAGCAGACCTTTATGCCATCTTTATACATATAAGAGCAGTTTGGCACATCGGGGTGTTTTAGACAATAATCCCCATCTGGGGATTATTCATGTACGCAGGTAGTATTTCAGAGCAGGGGCTATTAAGCACGTGCTGTCTGGGCGATGCCAGCCTTGGTGTTTGCGCGTTTGCCGGCGAGTTCGCAAAAAATCGCGCCGCCGATGATAAACGCGGCGCCCATCAGGCGGACCGGTGTTATGGTTTCGCCCAAAAGGACGGCCGAGAACACGACGGCCGAAAGCGGCTCAAGGTAGCCGACGACGGCGACGGTCTGCACGGGCAGTTTGGCGACGGCGCTAAAGTAGAGCAGGCAACCGAGTCCGGTGTTGACAATGCCGAGCATGGCAACGGCGTGCCAATCGATGCCGGCGGCAATGCTGGGGGAGAGGAACGAGGGGGCACCTTGCGTGAAGAGCGTAAGGATCAACGCGGTTACAAAGGCGGCACTCACCTGGAGCGTGGAGTTCTCGAGACCTTCGATATGTGGCGCTCCCTTGCTGGCAATGACCATCAACGCGTAGCAGAAGGCCGAGGCGATGCCGCACACGATGCCTGCGATGGGCATATTGCCGCCGAGGCCTTGGGCCGCGATGAGAAAAGCACCGCAGGCGACGGCGATAAACCCGGCGATTTTGCCGCCGGTCAGTTTTTCGCCAAAGATGAGTGGGGAGAGCGCCATGACAATGATGGGGCCGCAGTAGTACAGCAGCGAGGATACGCCGACGCCGATCGTCTGGTAGGCGCGGAACAGAAAAATCCAGCTGGCGCCCAGTGCGGCTCCCGAGAGGAGGAGGGCTGCGGCTTCGCGGGGGCGAGATGGCGCCTGCAACTTATGGCGTTGGGTGATGGCGAGGACGGTGACAAGCGAGAGTGCGCCCAAAAACGTGCGTAGTAGCACGATATCGGAGCTCGGCAGCGCGATGGCAGCGGCGATGATGCCGTTGGAACCAAACAATAGCAATGCTGCTAAGTACGTAAACAGTCCGTTGTTCATGCGCTGACATCCCCTCTATATCCGAGCATGTTCACTATGGGTGAACTGGCTTTAGAAGAAAAGCGAATATAATGCATGGATAGCATGAGAAAAACTCATGCAAAGGTGGAGGGGTGCCGTGGAAACGAATATTCAAAAGATGCAGGTGCTGCTCGAGACCGTACGCGCCGGCAGTTTTACGCGCGCCGCCGAGCGGCTAAGCTATTCGCAGTCGGGCGTGAGCCGTATGGTGGCCGATCTCGAGGCCGACTGGGGCTTTAAAGTGCTCGATAGAAGCCGCGAGGGCGTAGTGCTTTCTGCCGACGGGCGGCAGGTCATGCCGGCGGTCGAGGCGTTATGCGAAGAGTTTGGCCGTCTGCAGCGACGCGTGGACGAGATGCGAGGGCTCATGCGTGGCAAGATCTGTATCGGTACGTTTTCGAGTGTGGCGACCCATGTGTTGCCGCCGGTGATCGCGCGGTTTCGCGCCAATCACCCGGATGTCGATTACGAGCTGCTGATGGGTGATTACTCAGAGATTGAGCAATGGGTGGCGGAAGGCCGCTGCGACCTGGGCTTTATCCCGCGCGAGCCACGCGGCACCGGCATGGCGTCGCGGCCGTTGGTGCAAGACGAGCTGATGGCCGTGGTGCCAGCGGACTCCTCGCTTGCCACCGCGGAGGTCGTTTCCCTTGCCGATTTGGCAAACGAGCAGTTTATTCTGCTGGAACGCGGTAGCGACGACGAGATTACGCCGCTGTTTCGCCGCGCGGGCCTGGCGGTGCGTTCTAAGCTGTCGACCTGGGATGACTATGCGATTATGGCTATGGTCGAGGACGGCCTGGGCGTGAGCATTCTTCCGGCGCTCATCTTGCGGCGCTGCCAGTTCGATGTCGCCGTGCGTCCGCTCGAGGGGCATCCCCATCGGCAGATCAACGCCATATACCGCACCGCTGACGTTTCGCTCGCGGCCGCTCGATTCCTTGAATACCTTTAAACGTGTACACGTCATTGTCCGCTTTGGGCAAATCTCGGAGTTCGGTACGTTTTCTTATGAAATTGAACTTTCGAATGAGGCGCCGCGCTATACTGCTGCCTAAATTGAACTCAGGTTCAATTCGTGTTCTATAAATTGAACTTTGCCAGCAAGGAGGTTCTAGTGGCCCAAGAGACGTTTAGCAATCGCCTGCGACAGACTATGTCCGATCGCGACGTTCGCCAGTCGGACGTAATCCGCGCATCGGAGATGCTCGGCAAAAAACTCGGCAAGAGTCAGATGAGCCAATATGTGAGCGGCAAGACGATCCCGCGGCGCGATGTGGCAGAGCTGCTCGCCCGCATTTTGGAGGTCGATGTTACCTGGCTGCTTGCCGGTGACGCCGATCAAGGCGAGACATCATCGCCTCGCAACGACTCCAAGCCCGAACCCCATCCCTCAGCTCAAATTCCAAGGAGCACCACCATGCGTACTTTTTCTAAATCCACCAAGCTTGATAACGTCCTGTATGATGTGCGCGGTCCCGTCGTCGACGAGGCCGCCCGTATGGAGGACGAGGGCGAGCGCATCCTCAAGCTCAATATCGGCAACCCGGCGCCCTTCGGTTTCCGCACGCCCGACGAGGTTATCAAGGACATGCGCCAGCAGCTGCCCGACTGCGAAGGCTATTCCAACTCGCGCGGTCTGTTCTCTGCGCGCAAAGCGATTATGCAGTACTCGCAGATCAAGGGCTTGCCCAACGTTCAGATGGAGCACATCTACACGGGCAACGGCGTGTCCGAGCTCATTCAGCTTTCGATGAACGCGCTGCTCGACAATGGCGACGAGATTCTGATCCCCAGCCCCGACTATCCGCTCTGGACGGCGTGTGCAACCCTTGCCGGTGGACATCCCGTGCACTACCTGTGTGATGAGCAGGCGGATTGGTATCCCGACCTGGAGGATATGGAGTCCAAGATCACGAGCGCGACCAAAGCCCTCGTCATCATCAACCCCAACAACCCTACGGGTTCCGTCTATCCGCGCGAGGTGCTCGAGGGCATCGTCGAGATTGCACGCAGGCATCAGCTGATGATCTTTGCCGATGAGATCTACGACCGCCTGTGCATGGACGGCTACGAGCACGTCTCGATTGCCTCGCTCGCCCCCGACCTGCCCTGCGTCACCTTTAGCGGCCTTTCCAAGTCGCACATGATCGCGGGCTATCGTATTGGCTGGATGGTGCTTTCGGGCAACCAGCGCTGCATGAGCGACTTCATCATGGGCGTCAACATGCTCTCTAACATGCGCCTGTGCTCCAACGTGCCGGCCCAGTCGATCGTCCAGACGGCGCTCGGTGGCCATCAGTCGGTCAACGACTACATCCGTCCCGGCGGTCGTGTCTACGAGCAGCGCAACTTTGTGTATGAGGCACTCAACAAGATCGATGGCATCTCGGTGGTCAAGCCGCGCGCGGCGTTCTATATCTTCCCCAAGATGGATGTTAAAAAGTTCAACATCACCGATGACGAGCAGTTTGCCCTCGACCTGCTGCACGAGAAGAAGATTCTGATCACGCGCGGCGGCGGCTTTAACTGGGCCGAGCCCGATCACTTCCGCATCGTGTACCTGCCGCGCATGGAAGTGCTCAAAGAGTCGCTCGAAGACCTCGCCGACTTCTTCGATCATTACCGCCAGGCGTAACGGCAAAGGTAGCCTGTAATGAAACGGTCGGCCCGCAACGGATGCGGGCCGACCGTTTTCTGTCTAAGCCCGTGCTGTTAGCGCTTGTCTCGTTGAGCGGGCGAGGTTCGCGCGTGAGCGGTAAGTTCTATTCCAAAATGGAATACAGTTGGCTTAAGCTGGAATTGATGTCCGGGTACCTGCTTTTCTAGAATGTTTTCAACAAGATGAAAGGCGGTTCCAACCAATGATTATCGATGCAAATTCCTACTGGTTCGACGAGCACATCTTTCATGACGAGACGCTCTGCGAACAGTTTTTGGCCGAGGTACCCCGCGCCTATGACACCGAAGGCTATCTGACCATGAATTCCGCCGGCAAACGACAGATCGTGATCGAGATGCCCGCCGGTTCTCCGGGTCTTAACTACATTGAGGGCGACTACACCCTCGAGAAGCGCTTGGCCGATATGGATGAGGCGGGGGTCGACAAGGCGATCCTCAAGCTCCCCGGCTGCCACGAGTGGATGTCGCTCGAGATGTGCTGGCGTTTCAACGACGGTATGGCTGCTGACGCGAAGGCGTCAAATGGCCGTCTGATTCCGCTTGTCGCCGTGCCGCCCTTTGGCACCAAAGCGAATTTGGAGGAGCTCGACCGCAGGCTCGACGATGGTTTTGCGGGCGTGCAGCTCTGCGCTCACTACGGCAAGCGCTATCTCGACGACCAGGTCTTCTCGAGCTTTTTCGAGCACCTGAACGAACGCCATGTCACCGTTTACGTGCACCATGTTCCCGTGCCGGTCGAGAACGAGTCGCTTCTCGCGTACGACAACCTTCGCCGCTCTTATGGCCGCTGCGTCGACCAAACTACGGCGATCGGCCGAGAGATCTTTGGTGATTTCTTTGAGCGCTATCCCAATATCAAGATGGTCCACTCCATGCTCGGCGGCGCATACTTTGCGTTCAAGGAAATGCTGCTGCCTCATGGTCCCAAGCGCCCTGATGCTTCTGGCCGTTTTCAGGTCGATACCGAGACCGTTTCCAGGCACCTCGAGAACAACATCTATTTCGACATGTCCCATGCCCAGCCTTGGGGCAAGACACTCCTTGCCTGCGCGGTTGACGTGCTGGGTGCAGACCATATTGTTTTTGGCACGAGCTATCCCGTTAAACGCGAGTGGCTCACCGAGGGTGTCGCCTGCGTTCGCGCTGCAAATCTGAGCGATACAGACAGCGACCTTGTGCTTGGCGGTACGGCGCAGCAACTGTACGGTGTCGAGTGAGCGGCAATCAGAGGGGAGTATCTGCCATGGACGAAGGAGAGATGAGAGCTGGGGCCGCTCGTGTGGCCATCGATCTTGGGGACGTGTTGCCGTTCGACGGTTTCGACGAACTCCGTCATGAGGTCTTCGCCCGTGCCCTTATCATCGAGGGGACGGGGCGACGCGCCTGCGTCCTTTCGCTTGAGGTCACCTCGATCGCTCCGGCTCTACTCGCCGATCTGCGTGAGGTTGTTGAGGATGCCGCCAATTGCAGCGGTGCTTATTCTTGGGTGGTTCCTACCCACACGTTTTCCATGCCTCACGTCCGCACTCCCGGGCATCTTGCCGACGATGCTGCCCGCAATCGCAACGAGCGCTATCGCGCAGCGCTCGTCGCTGCCGCCCGCACGGCTGTCGAGCGCGCTGTTGCGGGCATTCGCTCTGCCACGCTCGCCACTGTGGAGGGCGAATGCCCCGTGAACGTTAATCGCGACATTGAGACGCCTGCCGGCTGGTGGTTGGGCTCGAATCCCAGGGGGTTTGCCGACCACACGATGCCCGTGCTCGCCATAAGGGATGCCGGGGGCGAGTATGTTGCCGTGCTCGCGACGGCGGACGTTCAGTCCTCCGTGCTCGACGGGTCGCGCGACTCCGAGGGGAGGCGCATGGCGAGCGGAGACCTCTTTGGTTTTGCCGCCATGTCACTCGAGCGCGAGCTGGGCGGCGTTGCCCTGTTGCTGCCAGGGGCCGCGGGCGACCAAGGTCCGGCGGAGCACGCCATGAACGTCATGTTCGATGCGGCCGGCGTTAAGCAGACGGTCGATGCCCATGAGGACGGATACCGCATGCTGCACCAGCAGGGGCAGGCCTTGGGCGACGCTTTAATCGAGGCCGCTCGCATGGCGCGTGAGGATGACGCTACCGGCATCGATGCCCGCACGGTCGACGTTCTCCTGCCCGCTCAGACACGCGCCGATTTTCACTCTTTGGCCCCGCACCGAACGTATGAGTTTCATGCCGCTGGCGAGCAGCGCACGAGGGTCTATCTGCTCCGGCTGGGAAACGTCGAGCTTGTCGGCGTACAACCCGAGGTCTCGAGTGCATTCGGCGCCACTGTGCGCGCCGCTCGGTCCGGCTCTGTGTTCTTTGCCACACTCGTCAACGGCGGACAGAAGTACCTACCGGCTCCCGACGCGTACGAAAAGATCACCTATGAGGCCATGAACTCCGGTTTTGCCGCCGGATCCCATGAGCGCCTCGTCGAAATCATCATTGCCGCCTTGAATGCGGCGTGACACAGAAGGAGAACGTGCATGAACATTGGACACGCGCGCCGCAAAATCACCCCACAGGGCGACATCTACCTGATTGGCTACCGCAATCTTCCCAACCGTCTTGAACCTGCGACGGGCGTCCATGACGACGTCTTCGCCAACGCCATCCTCTTCCAGCAAGGCGAACGTGAAGTGTTTCTCTTTAATGCCGATGTCCTCGAGTTCGAGGAAAGCATGGCCGAGGAGGTCAAGACAATGCTCGCCGAGCGCTACGGCATTGACCGTGATTGCGTCCTGCTCTCGGCGACGCACGACCATACTTCAATCGTCGCTTATCACCGCAGCTGGTGGACGGGAAAATTCGACGAGAACTACTACCGCTGGTTCCTCGATACCATTTGCCAATGCTTTGAGGAGTGCCGTGCCAACGCACAGCCCGCGATTTGTCGCTTGGGCAAGCAGGTCATCACCGGTTTCTACGACAACCGCATCATCCCAGGTGAACTCGCCGACAATGAGGTCATTGTCGTATCGTTCTTCGATACCGAAGGCAAGCCATTTGCGGGCTTTGTGAACTGGGCGGTGCATTCCGCTTGCGTCGGACCCGACTGCACGGAGCTCACGAGCGAACTCGCCGGTCTTACCGGCAAAAAGCTCGCTCAGAGTCTTGGTTACTATCCGGCCATGGTCGTCGGTGCTGCTGGCGACTGTAGCGACCGCAATTTTCGACAGGGACGCGGCATTCCCGAGGTTGAGCGTGTTTCGACCGGTCTTGCCGAGGCGATTTCCCAGATCAAGCTCGATTGCGAGGTCGTTCTTGACCGCATCGAGCCTCAGACGTTCTATCACACCGTTGCCCATGACGACTTTTCACTCACGCTTAAGTGCGCCGTCATCAGTCTGGGCGGCCTGCATCTCTTTGTGTTCCCGAGTGAACTCGGCAGCGACCTGGGCATTCGCATGAAGCGCGAATGTCCGGTCGAGGGAATAGTCTGCGGTTACACCAACGGCTATTTTGAGTATTTCCTTCCGGCACGCGAGTACGGCCTCTCCTTTGAGACCGAGCGTACTCAGATTCCCCAGGGCGAACCGGAACGTCTGTGTGACAAGTTCTGCCAGACGACGAGACTTCTCGGCGCAGCAGATTCGCGTCTGTAGGCCTGATTGCGTGATATGGGCCAATGAGGCTCATTGCCATGTGATCGGCATCTTCCATCTTCTCTGCCGTTCCCCATCCCGGGCGTACGTGCGTCCGCGGATTTCAAAGGGGGAAGCGGGTTCCTTGCCCTCCCACGTCGACTACGGAGGCATGAAATCGATGCTATACCCCGCTCAGAAAAGGAGAATTCCATGAAATACCAGAAGCTTTGCGATGAAATCATCACAAAGGTCGGTGGTCGAGACAATGTGTTAGACGTGAGCCACTGCATTACGCGTCTCCGCTTCCGCCTCAAGGATGAATCGCTCGCCCAGACCAATGAGCTTAAGGCGACGAAGGGCGTCGTTGACGTCATCCAGGCCGGCGGACAGTATCAGGTCGTGATTGGTGCCACTGTCGAGGCCGTCTACAACGACCTTGTTCAGATTGGCGGGTTCGACTCCAAACCCGCACTCGATATCGATGAAGACGACGACGTCAAAAAGGGCGATCCATTCTCGCGTCTGCTGGCCATCATCTCCGAGATTCTGCAGCCGGTTCTTGGCGTGCTTATGGCCGGTGGCTTTATCAAGTCGATGCTCGCGCTCTGCACGGTTGCCGGTTGGCTTGCCAAGGACAGCAATACGTATGTGACGCTCTCGGCAATCGGAGATTCGGTCTTCTATTACTTTCCGCTAATCATTGGCTGGACGTCGGCCAAGAAGTTCGGACTTAAGCCCGTTATGGGAATGGCGCTCGGCGGTATCCTCGTCTACCCGACGCTCGTTGCCCTTATGGGTGGAGATCCGCTCTACACGCTCGGCGCCGGTACGGTCTTCGAGTCCAATGTCTACGGTGATATTTTTGGCATCCCGCTAATCATGCAGAATTACTCATCGACGATTCTGCCTGCGATCTTTATCGTCTGGATTGCCTCCAAGGTGCACAAGGCCCTTTCTAACGCGCTGCCCGCGCTTGTGAGCTCGTTCTTCTCCAACATCCTGACGCTCCTCATTTGCGGCATCCTTGGCCTGCTTGTGGTCGGTCCGGTCATGACGGTCCTCTCCAACATCGTTGCCCAGATCATCTTGATGCTCATCAACTTCCAGCCCGCCATCGCCGGCTTCGTCATCGGCACGTTCTGGAGCCTGCTCGTCATGTTCGGCCTGCACTGGGGTATCATCCCGCTGTGGTTCCTCGATGTCGCAACCTACGGCTATGACCTTATTAACCCACTCGTGTATGCAGGCGGTTGTGCCATCGCCGGTGCTGTGCTTGGCATGGTCATCCGAACCAAGGACTCCGAGGAAAATGCTGCCGTCAACATTCCCGCCCTTGTCTCTTCGATTTTCGGTGTCAACGAGCCTGCGCTTTACGCCATCTTGCTGCCGCGTAAGCGTCTTATGTGGGCAACCTTTATTTCCGCTGGTGTAGGCGGCGCCATTGCCGGCCTCATGGGTGCCAAACTCTATGCCTTCGGTGCCTCCGGCCCGCTCGGTTTCCCGAGCTTTATTAACCCTGCCGGCATCGACACGGGCTTTATCGGCCTTGTCATCTCCGGTGTGGTCGCTTTCGTTCTGGCTCTTGTCGCCGCTATGGTGATCGGTACCAGGAAGGACGAGGGCGGTAAGGCGCTCAACATCTCGGTGGACTAGTCTGTCTGCGCACTTTAACTAAATATGCCTCGGACGGCGACTTGCCGCCCGAGGCATATTTGTGTTTTGTGCCGTTGTCAGCGTGTTTGCGGACACAGGTCTGCGGTTGTGGAGCAGCGGGGATTATGACGGTCGTGCCGCGGTGGAAGACGCACGGTCGCCCTGCAGGAGCTGACGGTAGGGGAGGAAGCCGATGAACGAGACGACCGCCTGCGAGTGCGCGGCATTCCGCTTGAGGTAGAGCCTGACCTCGGAGGTCGTCGCGGGCTCAAGCGGCACCAGGGCTACCTTTCCGCTGGCAAGCGATTCCGCCGGCTTGCGCATGAGGAATGAGACACCGGCGCCGCGTGCGACAAGAGAGATGATGTTCTCGGCTCGTTTGCCGGTGAACGTAACACGTGGGCCAAATCCAGCTTCTCGACAAAGGGAAAGGACGAGCTCGCTTACGAACGAGCCTTGGGGAAGCATGAGGAAATTCTCGTCGATAAGGTCGTCTATCTCGACGGTGTCACGTTCGGCGAGTGGATGGTCGAGCGAAAGGACGGCCACAAGCCGGTCGGTCGTAAAGGGAATCTTTTTGAACTCTGGCTCGATGGCGCCGCTGTCACGGATGAAGGCCAGGTCAATGTCCTCGTGCAGGAGCATGCGCTTGAGTGTGTCGCCCTCGCCTTCGATGAGCTCGACAGAATATGAGGGGTTCGCCTGCTGAAAATCGATGACGGCGTCCGTGATCCCATAAGGGGCCATAATGGGGATAGAACCTACGGTGAGGTGCTCGAGCGGCTCACCTGCACCTATTTGAATGGCGGCAAGATAGCGATGCTGAAGCGTCGCAATTTTTTGAGCATAGGGGAGAAGCGCTTCACCTTGCGCGGTGAGTGTTACGTGGCGCTTGCTTCGATCGATGAGCTTGCAGCCGAGTTCGTGCTCCATTGCCATGATGTGCTTGGAGAGGGTTGATTGCGACATGAAAAGCAGTTCCGCCGCATCAAGAAACGTGCGTGACTGCGCTAAGATGGCGAATTCGCCAAAGCGGCTGATGTCCATAGGGAGGCCTCCGGTACCCTCATTTTGGCAGGTGGCCTAAACCACGACGCCATTGCAGTGGTCGATTTCGTGCTGGATGATCTCGGCGGTGTAGCCCGAGAAGTTTTTGATGCGGTGAACGAAGTTCTCGTCCAAATACTCAACCTTAATGCGGCGATAGCGGGTACAGGGACGCTCGCCGATCAGCGAGAGGCATCCTTCGCTCGTCTGATAGGCATTGACCTGCTCAAGAATTTGAGGGTTGTACATCAGGAGTGTCCTGTTGCCGTCCTTTACGCAGATGATGCGTTTGCGCACGCCGATCATGTTGGCGGCGAGGCCCACGCACTCGCGCTCATGCTCGTGGAGTGTATCCAGGAGATCCTGCCCGGTTGCGACATCGTCGGGTCCCGCGTCTTCGGAAGGCAGACGCAAAAAGAACTCGGATTTCATGATGGGCTTAATCATGGCGGGCTCCTCATGTCTTATGCTTTCGTGGACTTTTAATAATAGCGCGGAAGGAAAGCTGTGCGTCCGCGTTACAATCCTTCGATATTGGACCATGTTGCCAGATTCGTCGTGTACGGCGTCTGGCGTAAGTCTAGGGCTCATTTTTCGCCCTGGACTGTTCCTCTGGGGCGATGCAACTGTCGTTCCAAGAGGAAGGAAATGCATGGGGAGCAAATCTCAGCAACAAGTTCAAGTAACGCCATCGGCCACTGCGGCGCTTCTCGTCGTTATGTATATTGCGGCCTTTGTTGCCGCGTTTAACGAGAACATCATTAACGTGGCGTTGCACGACATTATGGCGGCCTTTTCGGTGAGTGCCACCACGGCGCAGTGGCTCGTCTCGGGCTACATGATTGTGACGTCGATCTTTACGGCCATCATGGCCTTCCTGTCCGGCCGTTTCTCGACGCGCAAGCTGTTGTTTTTCGCATGCGGATGTATGGTCGCCGGCGAAGTCCTGTGTCTGATCGCTCCGTCGTTTAGCGTTTTGCTGCCAAGTCGTATTTTACAGGCTGCGGGATCGGGCATCTTGTTTCCGCTCATGATGAACGTGGTGCTGTCTTGCGCCCCGCGCGAGAAGCTCGGTCTGTATCTGAGCCTGGGTGGTGCCTGCATTACGCTAGGGCCGGCGTTTGGACCTGTGATCAGCGGTCTTATGTGCACGTTGTTTGGCTGGAGGGCGGTGTTCGTAGTGCCGCTGGTGGCCGGCATTGTGGTCGCTGCGGCGGGCGTAAAGCTTGTTCAGAATGTCGGAGAGCGCTCGAACACCACGCTTGATATTCTGTCGGTTGTTTTGCTCGCCGCCGGCATTACGGCATTTGTGTATTCCGTAGGCGAGTTCTCGACCAATCTGATTGCCGGCATCGTGACGCTTATCGCCGCCATTGTGCTGCTCGGCCTGTTTGCGGCCCGCCAGCTCAAACTCGAGCATCCGGTGCTTAACGTGCGTCCCATGGCGAGCGTTCGTTTTTGGCCTGCGTGCCTGCTTGTGGTGGTGTCGATGATGACGACGTTCTCGATGAGCGTTTTGTTGCCGCTCTATTTTGAGGGCGCATACGGCATGACCGCACTTGTTGCGGGCTTGCTCATTTTGCCGGCGATTGCCTGTAACGCCGTGACCTCGATTGTGGGCGGACGCGTGATGGACGCCCGTGGCGCATGGCCGCTGCTGCCGGTCGGCTTTGCCCTGATTGCCGTGGGGCAGACTGCCATCTCGATGACGGCGGCGAGTATGAACATCGGCGTCGTTGTGGCGCTGACCGTTGTGGTGTATGCCGGAGTCGGTTTGGTGCTGAGCCCCTCGCAAACGGCCGGATTGGAGACGCTGCCTGCCGCTGAACATCCTCACGGAACGGCATTGCTTAACACGTGGAACATGATTGCCGCATCGTTTGGCCCGTCCCTGTTTATCGGCCTGCTCTCGAGTTCTGCAGCGACTGCCGGCGCGGCTGACGCTGCGACCGACGTTGCCCAGGCGATTGGATTTGCAACTGCCGTGCGCGTGGCGGCCGTGATTGCCGTGGTCGGGTTTGTGGCGTCGCTGGTGTACGCTCGTCGCGAGTCACACATGTCGCATTAATGTGTGCACATAGATTCTGCAGCTAGATTAGATGGCGACACCATAAACTAATGGACGTTTTGCCGAGAGGCATGAATGTTTAAAGCGCAAAGAGTGCGCGACGGGCCCCGCGAATGGGGCGATGATGCCCGAGAGGGCCAAGAAGGAGTCTCATGTCCGAGAACGAAGAGATCATGAACGAGACCGAGAACGAGACCATGACTGCCGAGGTCGAGGCAGTCGAGACCGTGGAGACCGAAGCTGCCGAGGTTGAGGCTGCTGACGAGGTTTCCGCCGAGGAGGAGGCCGAGGTTGTCGAGGCCGCCGTTGATTACGATGACGAAGAGCTGATGGACAAGATGCAGAAGGCCGCCCGCCTGCTGCGTAGCCGTCGCTTTGCTATTTCTAAGGAGGAGGAGGCCAAGGCCGAGCGCATGGCGAACATCGAGCGCGCCATCAAGCTTCTTGACCTCAAGCCCAAGATGGAGCAGAAGGAAATGTCCGACCTGCTGGGCATGCGCCTTCGTGAGCTCGATGGCCTGATGGCCGAGGCCGAGGCTGCCGATCTGGTCGGCCGCATCGACGACGCCGAGGGCGATATGCGCAAGATTGTTGTCTTCGCCGCCGAGGATGCCGCTGAGGGCCTGGTCGAGCTTGCCAACAAGAAGGAGAAGCTCCTGCCCGAGCTTTCTTACGAGGAGGCCACCGAGCTGATGGCCGCTCTCGATAAGGTTATCGCTCCGCTCGTCGCCATGGGCCTGGACGAGGATCGCGGTCCTCGCGGCGGCCGTGACGACCGTGGTGGCCGTGGCGGCGACCGTGGCGACCGTGGCGGCCGTGGCGGCTTTGGTGACCGTGGCGGCGACCGTGGCGGTCGCGGCGGCTTTGGTGGCAACCGTGGTGGCTATGGCGACCGCGGCGGCAACCGTGGCGGCTTCGGCGGCAACCGTGGTAACGACCGCGGCGGTCGCGGTGGCGACCGTGGCGGCCGCAACGGTGGCGGCTTCCGCGGTAACCGTTTTTAGTTACGGCGTTTTACCAAACGCCGTAACGGGCCGGCGCTGCGCGGGCCGCATTTGGACAATCTGACGTTCAACTTCAAGGGCGCGACCAGAAGGTCAGCGCCCTTTCGTTTCACGTCACCTTGTCTCAAATGCGGCCCGCTCGCTGACTTATGCTCAACCTG
>NZ_JBBNMZ010000007.1:0-135452 GCF_040098165.1 Collinsella sp. CLA-JM-H32 | reverse complement strand
ATCCGGGAAAACGGAAAACCTCCTGCGACGCGATGCGCAGCGAGGTGGAGCGGGGACGCAGCGTGCTCATCTCAAGCCATCTGCTCGACGACCTGGCAGACCTCACCGACTCGTTCTACTTCATCGAGGCCGGCACGCTCGTGGAAAAGACCGAGTCGTCCTCGCAGACGCTCAAGCAGGAATACCTCGATACATACGTGGGAGGTGAATGACATGATAGGCAAGAGCTATGCAAAGATAGCGATTGTTGGCTTTGTACTTTGTCTTGCAATGGTGCTATGTGCATCGTTTGCGAGGTATAGGTCCGAGCAGTCGTTCATCGATGGCGCTGAAAACGGTTTTGGCATAGACGGGATGTATGTCAACGATGGCGCGACCAGGCCGTCTATGGCGATTCTTGCAGGCGAAGATATGGAATGGCAAATCTGTAATGACGATGGCTCTTGTATGAGTGGTCGTTTGGCCGCAACGAGCGATCCGAATTCGTTCGATCTTCTCGACAATGATGGATCGGATTGCGGTTCAGTTCACCTGTCGTATGCATCGCGAGACGGGATGGACGGCATTCTCTACGTCTCCCACGAGACTGGCGATTTCAAGATGCGCAGGACTAACCGAGTGCCGGCTTTTATCGAGGAGTGAGAATTCCCGGCGGTCTGCCGATCAGGCCGCCGGGGTATCGGACTCAGCATTCATCCGTACACACACGGATGAATGCTGGAAGTGTCCGGATGAAGTTGATAATCAAGGAAACAATGCCGTTCTGCCTGGGACGGCTTTGGTCTGGACTTTAACAACAACATCGCAATCGACACTTATCAGCTCGCGCGACGCGCATGGCCAAATCTCGGACGCTGGTGCATGGAGGACCTTCGAGATTTACTGTACATCCAAAACGACGACGCACACCGCGTGCTCGCCGACTGCGAAGACGAGATGGCTGTCTACAATGCGATCAGAAACGGCGTGAAGTCCGGAGAGCTTTCTGTCGAACCGCCGCGCCGTCGCGCGAGCCGATCGGGCAACCCGGGCAATCTGGTCCCGGATCTCCCGGTCGTATTCCTACGATATCGCCCCTAGATCACCAATGTGTCAGATAAAGAATGAGGCAATGGCTGTGATCACGCCTACGGCAGATGCAACGACTGCGCCTTTTTTCCTCTCCTTTAGTCCGACGAATAGGGTTGCCGTAAAGTAAAGGGCGGAAATGCAGTCTATGGCAAGCAAAACGAGTTCCTTGGGCGGTTTCAGCAAAAGGTCGCTAGCAAAGAGTAATGCAAGCAGGGCAAAGCCGATTGTGACCAAGTATCTTGATTGATTTTGCGACAGCATGGCAACTGCCTTTCAGAACATGCAAGTGAAAAGTCGGTACGATGTCATTGCGGTTGCAAACAAGCCGCCGTCAGGACCGGTTGTCACGAGACCGGCGATAACGCATTTTCTCGGTTTCCAGCTCATGACAGACCCCTCTCTCATGGTGCAACGCATACATTATGAGATATGCACATTATCTCGCTAATCAATTTCAATATCCATCATCCAACTAAAGAATACTGACTCACTGGTTCAGCGACGATGCATTTTTACCCTTGCGTTCCCACTCGCCGCGTCGGCGGTCGGAAGGGTCTCCGTCTCGCATTTAGCGACCTTGCACCCGTATCTGTCGAGCCAGGCGGCAAGCACGTCCCAATCGACGCGCTTCCAGTCGCCGCCCGGCGCGTGCTGCATCACGAGGCCTCCGGCGACCATGAGCGCGTGGATATGCCCTCCTTGCAGGCCAGCGATGATCCCGCCGGTGCATACGATGCCAGGTTGCTGTGCCGGCATGGCGCAAACGTATTGGCCTTTGTGCCCCTTTTGGCAACTTTAGCATGGCTGTAGGTTAAACCAACCCACAGCCATGAGCACGTTAACGTAGTACTATGCTAATTACACGGATAAGGCAGGGGTATTTTTCTTTGGCGAATAAATTTGTATTTCATGGCAAGGGGAGTGGCGTTAAGGTTTTCATCGCTATATCAGTTGCCGTGTTCGCATTCTCTGCGCTATTTCTAAAAGTGGAGCGTTGCCAAAAAGATAGCGGAGGTGACTATTCACATTTGTGGTTCGTGAGCGGATTGGTGTTGAACGTTGACAGCTCTGGCGATTTTACCATGTCGGTCGAAAGCGAAGATCCATATAACGACGGGTCTGATCGTCTGACCATTCTGGTTGATTCAGAACATACGCGCTATGTAAACGATAGCCCCGTGAGCGTTGGGTCTAAAGTCAAGGTAGGCTATTTTCTCGATTCCCGAAAGAAAAATACGATTCGCTGCTCTTCTGTGGATGTGTTGGAATAATTTTTGAGTAACTATCAGTAAAAAGCTGCAAGCAAAGGCCGCTCCACGTGGGGCGGCCTTTTTGGTGGATAGACGTTGCGGAGGATGATTGATTGAGGTTTTTACTCCGCATGGAAATCGAGTGAGGATTCTGTTCCGCGAGGGGCGTGTTTTGAGGCTCTTGGCGGTACGTAATTCTCGTTCGGCGTCTTGACGGGACAAAACCCTCGGTTGACTTTTTGAAGCGTCCCTAGAATCAGCTGTTACGATAAAAACGGGGGGGGGTAACTCCGCGGACACGGCCTAGCGCGCTGCCATCCAGTGCCGATTCTGCCATACTCGCAATTCGTCGAGGATGAGGAGTGTGAATTGATCGGGGCTTATAGGACAAAATGTGTGTCCTATAAGCCCCAAGGATGACGATTCCAATACGGATGACGACACCACAACCGGCATCGACGGCTCCATGGACGATTCGGATTCCAAATAGGCCCTGTTAGTTGAGCTACTTCTTTGCCGGTGTCGTATACGAAACCGCTATACCCGCGGCAATTGCCATGAGACAGCTCGCGATGAATCCGAACTCATACTTCAAAACGTTTGTTGCGGTCAGGGCGATAATCAACACGGTCGCAATTTGCAGAATTATCATTATTGCGAAGAGATTGATTCCTTGTTTGGCCGAAGTCGCTGAGTGAGTTTGGCTTTGTTGATTCAGGTTGTAGCTGACAACAAAAGCGACCAGTTCGCTTGATACGGGGCCGACTACATAGAAAAAGATTGCGTCAATGAAGCCTATAGTGTTGTAAGTTGTTTCGCCGGAAAAAACAGCGTATAAAGCATATCCAAATCTTGGCTGATTCATGTATGAGTACGAAAAGACGAAGAGCGTCAATATTGCTACTACCAGAAGTGCATTCAGGACAAATCGTTTGCTTTTCATCGATCGCTCCTTCCGGGTGACTCTTATTTGTAATTCTACAGCATCCATTTGTTTTTCAAAGAATTTGACTGTCCTAAATAACATGCACTTTCGCTGGAGGGTCGCTGTTTGGCGGCCCTCTTTTTTGCACAGGCGCGGTGGGATGGTAATAATCGGGCGGGAGTCAGCCGCTCTGATAGAATCGTCCTTGCTGTCGGCAGCCCTCGTGCCGGGCAGAGCCCTCCATCCGATGGGAGGTGATGCCCATGACCGATTTCACTGAGCTCGTGAAGCTCCTGACTGCTATGGTCTCGCTCCTCACGGCCCTTGTCGTCCTTTCCAAGGCACTCAAGCAGGGTTCGAAGCCCAAAAAGAAAGGCCACCGTCGCTAAGACGATGACCCAACTTCATTAAGCAACGGCTCTGCCCAGCTCTCTACAACTTGGGCTGCCGTCGGCACCATTTTACCCTCCTGACGAGGAATTCGTCCATATTTCAAAAACCAAATTGCGTTTGCTATCGAAGCCTTGATTATCAACTTCATCCGAACACCTCCCACATTCATCCGCACATGTGCGGATGAATGTGGGAACCCGATACCCTGAGGGCCGGACCGGCCGGCACCGGGAGATCGGAGGACGGCCGGTCCGGAAAGAGGAAGAAGGGTTCCGCGGAGGCGGCCCCGAGGGCCTACGGCAGGCTCACCGGGCACGAGCGGGACACGGTCCAGAGGATGCTGGAGCGCAGGGC
Organism: Collinsella sp. CLA-JM-H32; assembly: GCF_040098165.1. Lineage (NCBI taxonomy): Bacteria > Bacillati > Actinomycetota > Coriobacteriia > Coriobacteriales > Coriobacteriaceae > Collinsella > Collinsella sp. CLA-JM-H32. The sequence continues at coordinate 131,459 of NZ_JBBNMZ010000007.1, read as the reverse complement.
CTCGTGCAGGGAGATCGCCAGGGAGCTGTGCAGGTCGCCCTCGGCGGTGAGCGCCGAGGTGGCGTCGCACAGGTTCGTGACGGCGCCGAAGTCCAGGCGCGGCGAGCGCGTCGACGGCTCGGCCGACCTGTCGGCGGCCTGCCCGCGCCTGGCGGCGTGGCCGCGCTGCTGCAACGGGTGCGGCCGGTACCGTGCGATCGGCTGCAAGCGCCGCCCGCACGTATTCTGTGTTTGGTCAAGAGGATTTGAGCAAAAAGAGCATCGGAAATTGAGCAGTCGCAGCATCGGAAGCGCGCACGCTTTTTGAGCGGCTAGCCCTCCTGCATGAGGGCATGGCGGACGCGGTAGGACTCGCCGCGGAACTGGACGAGCCTCCCGTGGTGGACGATGCGGTCGATCAGGGCGGCGGCCATCTGGTCGTCCCCGAACACCGCCCACACCTGCTGAACTCCAGGTTCGTGGTGAATACCACCGACTGCCTCTCGTATGCGTCGGCGAGGACCTGGAAGAGCAGCCTCGCCCCGTCCGCGTCGAGCGGGAGAAACCCGAGCTCGTCGATGACGAGCAGGCGGGCCTTGCCGATGAGCGCGGCCTCCCGGTCGAGCCTCCCGTCGTCGCGGGCGCGCCTCAGGCGCATCACGAGCGAGGACGCCGTGAAGAAGCGCGCCTCGAGCCTCCTCTCGCACGCCAGCGCGCAGAGGGCCGACGCCATGTGCGTCTTGCCGGTGCCGACGTCGCCCATGAGCACGAGGTCCTCCCTGCGCTCGACGAAGTCGATCGCGAGCAGCGACTCGCGCCCCATGTCCTCCGGCCACGACACGGCCGACCAGTCGTAGCCGTCGAAGGTCTTGGGCGCCGGCAGCGCGCAGCGCCTGAGCAGCGTCGCGCGCTTCGAGGCCTCGCGGCTGGACCTCTCCGCCTCGAGGTAGCCCGCCAGGTACTCCACCTGCTTCGGGGTGCCGAGCCTCGACCACTCCTCCAGGACGGCGGTGGTGAGCGAGCACGACCGCCCGGCCTCCACGACCCTGCGGGCCAGCTCCTCGCTAGCTGCCATCGGCGACCGCCCCCTTCAGGAACCCGTCGTAGACCGACAGGTCGGCCCCGCCGGCCCCGCCGAGAGGGCGCGCGCAGAGAGGGGCGATGCCCCGCTGGCCTAGCCTAAGGGCGAAAACGGAATAGACGGGCCGACCGTCCGGCTGAGTCTGGGAAGAGGTGCCGGACGGCGGGCGGAGCATGGCCACCGGACCCATCGAAACACATCTCCACCGTTCCTTCAACTGGGAAAACGGCGCCCCCGGACCCCAGGAGGGGCCGCGGGGGCGTTCGGCTAACTGCGGGAACGGCCTATTTGCTCAATGTGTTCGGCTGAGATCGGAAATCAACCATATTATGGGCACAGTCGGCAATTGGGTTGGATAGCCTCGCACCGGAGGAATCAACATGAGTATAAGTAGCTACAAACCGCAAAAAGGCCGTGGCCTCCCGTGGCCTTTAGACACGGACGCTCCATCGGTTGCCGATCAGGCCGAGACGCCTAGCGAGATGGAGGCGGCGCTTGACGTTCGACAGGATGAGATTGCAAAGAGCGAGATCCTGAGTGGAATCAACAGGCCATCCTACGACTCATTCTTCGCAGTCGCGAAGAATCGCGTCCAGCTTGCGATTCTGATCATGATTTGCTCCTTCCATACGTCCAAAGGGCCTAATAGGAAGGATGCCAACGGAAAAGAACTTACAAAAGGTCTTTTCATGCGTCAGGACAAGCTCGAAAAAAAGTCTGTTCGACTCAACCGACTGTATCGAAAGCTCTGGGCGAGCTGGCTCATCGAGGCATCATCATGAAGACCGATGGGGTGTGGGTCATCGTTTGGGCTCAGCTCGATATTCAAGCGCGTGAGGCCGGATGGGATCCGCGCGCGGACGCGGGCGGCGAGGTCGGACGTGAAAGCCGGAGCGCAGAGGTATCGAGCGCACGCGGCCAGGGCCTCGAGGGCGCCTGGCGGGTAGGGAGATCCGAGCATGAGGCAGGACAACGCGCAGGCCCGCGAAAGGTTCACGAGCTCCCCCGCGACGCGGCTGGACCCTCGGCTGCCCCTCGTAAAGGATGCAGAAGACACGGTCGAGGTCCGACGGTTCGACCGGGCTGTACCGGCAGTCCGCGTACAGTGCGCAGCCCCTCCCGCGCGGGTCGCCGTCCGAGTCCTCATCCGGCTCATGATGGCGCACCTCAACCCAAAGGCCCTCCAACACGTCGTCGAACCCGAAATCGAGCTCCGCCTGGACGCTCTCGCCGAGCGCATCGCCCAGGGCGAGCTCCGGCACCTTCGTCACACGGCCGTCCAGCCACTCAGTCTCTGTCATCGCGCGCATGGTGCAAGCCCCTTCCGACACGGGATTGTCAGCTCAACCCGACCCTTACCCATACGGACGAACATAACTCGCCAGGGGGAAGCCCCTGAAGGCCGTGCGCCACAACATGAGGCCGAATCCGCCCCCGGCTGGACAGGCCAACAACGAAGGAGCACACGGAACCGGCGCGGCGTTACAACCGTCCCGGCAAGCGTGTCACTTGGCCAAGTCATGATGCCGACAAACCCGGAAATGCTCCAACGGAGCGCCGAACGAGCGTAACAATATAAAGCCGTGCAACACGTGTTGGACGACCGGAACATCCCAAACAAAGGCCTGTAGGTCCCACCTTCAAGCCCAATAGCAAAATGTGCATCAGCGGATTTGCAGCGATACAAGTCTCAACCGTCACCATCACACCGCAGCGCGCCTAGTCCCACTCATCCTACTGCAAATGTCCCAGAACGAGAAAACGACCAGCTTAACATGCCAACCTTTATATCCGCACGCGCGTAATTCAACTCATAAGGACCGGCTATCCCTTACCTGTGACACAATCTCAAACGCACAGAACAGAATCATCAGTCCAATCATCGTATAAGAGGCAGCCGAACCTTCAAGCACTATTCCACAAAGAACAATCTCCGCGCAGCCAATAAGAACTGTTATCAGGCGCTCTGCCTTTTTGCTCTCGCCGCTCGCATAAAAAGGCGGCAAAGTGCACAAGATCACATATAGCCCGGGAAGGGAATACAGGATCGATAGTCCAAGTCCCCCATCAACCGCAGTGCTTTGCGTAAGAATCAACTGAACCCAAACGGCAATTATCACTGAGCAGGTTGTCGATAAAAGAAGACTAGAAATATAGCACGCAACAAAGTCCCGTCGCATTCGAGCAGAGAAATCCGCGAACTCTCTTCGCCGCGTGGAAACAATAAGGTACACAGAAATTGCAATAGAACCAATCAGAGAAAACAGCGGAACAACCAGCAATTCAAGCTTATTACCCCATCGATCAACCACACCCCCACTCCAATGAGCGGGAATTGTATCAGGGAGGACTGACCAAGCCGCCCATAGAATCAGAAATGGAAGAATAGAGAGGATGAAAGATGATAACACTGCAGTAGTTTTTTTTGAGGCTCTCATCGATTCCGCATCTCCTTGCGCGCCCACATTTCACTCCGCCTTAAATCAAGTATACGTTTTGGAACGGGATGTCACTCCGAACGCCTTACCCTCTTAGTGTGAATGCCGCTGCGGCATTGTTGACTCATCCTTAGTAATCGCGTCTATCCTCTGCAGCATCAGCCAAAGCAATCCGAGAGGAGCCGCACATGCATGCAGCGGAAATTCCTTTCGGGGGGGGGGTATCTCCCAGATTTACCCGCCGCCCGAAGGGGCAGTCGACAGTCGAGTACGTACTGATCATCGCGATCATCGTCCTGGTGGTGCTGATCGCGGGACCGTGGGTCTCGTCGGCGATCACAAACCAGTTCAACACGGTGGCGGGGACGCTCGGCAACGGAATCTCAAAGGGGAGCTGGGAGTCGGGCGGCACGGGCGGCGGCAAAGGAATCTCAAAGGGGAGCTGGGAGTCGGGCGGCACGGGCGGCGGCAACGGGTCGTTGACCGACGCCGACATCGTGGACCCCGTTCACGGGATAGCGTTCGCCGTGTACTCGGAGGACGACCACAGCCTCATGTTCTACAAGCGCCGCGGGGTCCCCAGAGTCGGTGACATGCTCAACAGCCGCCGCGTGACGGCGGTGTATACGGGGTTCGAAAATGGATACGCCACCGCGACCGTGGGAAACGACGGCAAGACGACTGCCCCCTGGTGGCCTAACAGAAATAATATCGTGGCCGTAAAGGCCATTGACGATGGCATAGAAATCCACTCGTTGGCATTTTGCTTTCAGTACATGGAGAACTGCAAGAGCTTTGATCTGGCAAAGTTCGACATGTCGAACTGCACAAATCTGCAGCACGCATTCGCGTATTGCGGCAATGCGACTTCCTTCAGTATTTCAAGCTGGGATACGTCCTCGGTCGTCGAATTCGACTCGGCGCTCAAAAACCTTTACAAGGTCGAGGAGATTGACATCTCCGGATGGTCGACGCGGAAAGCCGGCGATTTACGTCTCCTTTTTTCCACCGACTGTTCGCTGAAAAGCGTGAAATTTGAACCAGGGTGGAAGACCTCAGATGTTATGGATATGCTCGGCATGTTTAGCTATTGCAAAAATCTAAACCTCGACTGTTCCGATTGGAATGTCCCAACCTATGCCAATCATAGTGACTTCAATCACTGCGCCCCCGGCGTTATCCTCCCGAAGGCGTGGCAGTAGGTCTGAAGAAACAAAACGGCAAGCAGTTTATGTGGCGCGGACACCCGTGCCGCCGTTGCCTCAGCGGCACGTTACGGGCTAGTCGGTTCACTTTAACGTACGCTCTGCATGCAATATCAATCCCCATGCGAAGGGAGTGTCGCATATTCATGCAGCGGCAATTAACCTTCGGGGGGTGGGTATCTCCTAGGAATACCCGCCTCCGAGGCCAAGGAGCCATCGAGTACGTTCTGGTCATCGCGATTATCGTCCTGGTTGTGATGATAGCCGGCCCTTGGGTCTCGTCGGCAATCAGGAACCAGTTCAACACGGTGGCGGGAGTATTGGTAAACGGGACAGCAGGTGGGACTTGGGAACCGAGCGGTTCCGGCAGCGGTAACGGCGCGGGTTCCGCGACCGTCCAGGCGGCGCTCGCCAAGGACGCGAAGGACACGCGAAGGACTGGACCCTCGGTGAGCAGAAGGCAGTTGCCGAGGACATCGCCGCCAAGGGCGAGGCGTCGCCCGCCTACGCCAAGGCGAAGGCCGCGATGGATGCCGGCACCGAGTTCTCGATGAAGCTCACCGATGGCAAGACGCTGACTTACCGCATTATCGGCATCAATCATGATGACCCTGCAGGCGGATCCGGCAAGGCGGGCCTCACGTTCCTCACCACCACGACGGGCATTTGGTCCCCCATGAACGCGATTGACACCAACGCCGGCGGTTGGGAGAAGTCTGAACTCCGTCAGAAAATGAACTCCGGCAAGATCTGGAATCTGATGCCCTCCGATTTCCAGTCCAAGGTGAAGGCCGTCAAAAAGCTATCGAACAATGTCGGGGGCGGTGATGAGAACAAGAACGCCGCCGTGACGGCTACCTCGGACAAGCTGTTCCTGCTCAGCTACTCTGAGATCGCCCCCACCTCCTATTGGGCATCCTATCCCTGGACTTCCTCCGAGGGCACCCAGTACGAGGCCTTCAAAGGCAAGGTGACGGAGAACTATAATCCCAACTCTGCCATTGCCATTGGCAGCGGTTGGTGGGAGCGTTCGATGTTTCCGAACGCCTCGAAGGGCTTCCTCCATGTCGACAGCAGCGGCAATCCGTCGGACAGCAACTCCGCGCCGGGCTGGTTTTGCGTCTCCCCCGCCTGGTGCTTCTAGCTTGTCTAGCGCAAAGCCCGCGTTACCCCGCGCGTGCTTTCTTTTGGCGACCGAACGAACGGCTTCAGGTTCATGGCACGGGTAGTCGGATTGAAGAGAAATGGGGTCATACAGCGGCTCTCAGAGCGCCTGCCGCACCCCCCCCGCCATTACCTCTGCTGCGTCCTCGTATAGAGTCCATCCTGCTTGGTGTTTCGAGTTCGGGGCGTATACGGTGGGTGGATAATGGATTCACTTCGATGACGGCGTTGACGGGAGCGACCATGGCGATGCGCGAGATCGCGGTCAAGTTCGATGAGGGCGAAATGGCCTTGATTCAGGGCCATGCGGACGCCACGGGCATGACCTTTTCCGAGTTCGTGAGAAGGGCCGCGTTCGAGAAGGCTGAGGACATGGCGGACATCGAGGCCTACAACGAGGCTTTGGACGGGGACGGCGGCACTCGCTACCCGATGGAAGAGGTCGTGCGCATGGCGGTGGAGGCTGAGTGATTGTCCACACGCGTTGTCTGTCTCGGCTCTAAAGGCTTCTCTTGGGCGGGGTTCGGCTTATAGCCGGGTCCCGCTTTTTTGCGGCTTTCAGTTGTCTTTCTGAAGGTATGAAATGGCTGCCTCGATATGAATACGGTCGGCATTCGAAGCGGACGTTATAGCCGCGCTAATAGCGCATGACTTTCTCCCCTGCCGTCATCGTTGCCGCAGCGGCAAGACCGTTGCAAATACTTGGAATAGCCCTACGCTCGGCTCGTATTGCAAACCCCGAGTGAAGGGAGCCGTATATGCATGCAGCGGCAATTAACCTTCGGGGGGGGGTCGCTCCTGAAACGACCCGCTTCCGAGGGCAATCAATTATCGAGTACGTCCTGATCATTGCCGTCATCAGCCTGGTCATCGTGTTCGCGGGACCCGGCGTGGCCGGAGCCATCCGAAACCAGTTCAACCTGGTCGGCAACACGGTGAACAATGGGACGGTCGGCGGCGTCGAGGGAGGCGCGTCCGGTGGCGGCTCCGCAGGCGCCGATTCCGCGGCCGTCCAGGTGGCCATCGCCAAGGACGCGAAGGACTGGACCCTCGACGAGCAGGAGGCGGTTGCCAAAGACATTGCCAAGAACGGTACATCGTCTATCGCCTACGCCAAGGCCAAGGCCGCCATGGATGCCGGCACCAAGTTCTCGATGAAGCTGACCAATGGCAAGACGCTCGAGTACCGTATCATCGGCATCAACCACGACGACTTGGCCGATGGTAGCGGCATGGCAGGCTTGACGTTCGAGGCGACCAACTCTGCCTTGGGTAGCTAGAGAATGAACGCTACGGACACCAATGCCGGTGGTTGGGATAAGTCCGAGCTCCGTACCCGCCTCAACAGCGGTGACCTCTGGTTGCTCCTGCCCAGCGAGCTCCAGTCAAAGGTGAAACCCGTCACAAAGACAACCGATAACGTTGGCGGTAACGGGGGCGGTGCCCCCTCGGCGACGACCGACAAGGTTTTTCTGCTCTCGGCAACCGAAGTATACGGGGATATGCAATCTGACGGCATCCAGTACGAGTGCTACAAATCCAAGGGCGTGACGAGGTCGAACTATTCCGGTGCATCAGGCTATAGCCACTGGACTCGTTCCGTGAGACCGCGCAGCTCCACATCCTTTCGCTATGTTCAAAGCGGCGGTATTTGCTACAGCTACAGCGCGACGGACTCGTTTTATGTCCTCCCCGCTTTCTGCTTCTGATCTCTTTCATCGCAAAGCCCTCGCAATCCTGCGAGGGCTTTTCTTTTGGCGATTACTCAAACAATTCGAGGTTCATTGTACAGGTAATCGGGTTGAGGAGAAATGGGGGCATACAGCGGCTCTCAGAGCGCCTGCCGCACTTCCCCGCCATTACCTTTGCGGCATCCTCGTATGGAGTCCATCCTGGTTGGCGTTTTGTTGTAACCGCTCACTTGTCCACAGATCAAGTGAACTGCTGGAATAAATACAGCGACACACTAGTTCGTTACAGTCGCCATATCTGCGTAAATCGCCGCGATAAATACAGCCTGTACTCGTCTGTATACCAGCTACGCGTATGTAGATTCATGTCGCGTTAATAAATCGGCTCAAGCGCGTGCAAAACGCGCAAGTAACCGCAAAAAGCGATTATCGCGCAGGTAGATTTTTGGCACCCTGTTGCTTAATCAAAATTAAGCAATTGCTTAAAACAAAAAAGGTCAGACACTAGGTGCCTGACCTGCAAACTTCTGGTCGGGACGACTGGATTCGAACCAGCGACCCCTTGACCCCCAGTCAAGTGCGCTACCAAGCTGCGCCACGTCCCGAAGCTTTTGTTTGTTGCTCTGCTCTCGCTCGCAACAGGGAGTATATTAACCCGAAACTTTGTCCTTGTGCAAGAACTTTTTTACAAATTTTGAAGCAAGTCCAAAATTGTATCTGCAAGCTGGGGTTTTGTTAGCACGGGAAGTTCTTGCGTACCCGCTTTACTCACAATCCAGGCCTTGTTGGTATCGGTTCCAAAGCCCGAATCGGCGCGCGAGACATCGTTGGCGATAATGGTATCGCAACCCTTGCGGGCGAGCTTGCGCTGCGCGTACTCCACGACGTTATCGGTCTCGGCCGCAAAGCCGATCACGCATCGCTCGCCCTTTTGGCACGAGAGCTCGGCCAAAATATCGACCGTTTCGACGAGCTCGATGCAATCCAAGCGTTCGTTGGCCTTTTTGAGCTTATGGTCGGCAGGGGCCGCGGGAGTATAGTCGGCGACGGCGGCCGCACAAATTGCCGCATCGGCCGTCTGGAAGGCGCTCAGGGCCGCTTGGAGCATCTCTGCGGCGGTCTGCACGCGCACGCACTCCACTCCGCGGGGAACATCGAGCGATGTCGGTCCCAACACGAGCGTGACCTCGGCACCGCGGCGTGCGGCCTCCCCTGCCAGGGCGATGCCCATCTTGCCTGATGAGCGGTTGCCAATGAAGCGCACCGGGTCGATCGGCTCGTGCGTGGGGCCGGCAGTGATCACGATGCGCTTGCCCGCAAGGTCCTGAGGTGCCGGGTTGAGTACTTCGCAGACGGCCTCGACGATGTCCTCGGGCTCGCTCATGCGTCCCGTGTCCACGTCGCCGCAGGCAAGGTAGCCGCTGCCGGGTCCCACCACATGGACACCGCGCTCGCGCAGCGTGGCCATGTTGGCCTGCGTCGCCGGCGCTTTCCACATGCCGTTGTTCATGGCCGGCGCGATCACGATGGGCCGCGGCGTTGCCAGCAGCGTGGTGGAGATGAGGTCGTCGGCGATGCCGTTGGCCATCTTGGCAATGATATTGGCCGTCGCGGGCGCTACGACCACCAGATCGGGCTCCTGCGCCAGCGAAATGTGGTGGATGGGGTCAGACGGGTCGTCGAATAGCCCAACAGCGACCGGCTCATTGGTAAGCGCACGGAAGGTGAGCGGGCCCACAAACTCGGTGGCATGCTTGCTCATAACGACCTTGACGCACGCGCCGCGCTTTTGCAACAGGCGCACGATATTGCACGTCTTATAGGCGGCGATCCCGCCGGTAATGCCCAGCAGGATCGTTTTTCCCTCAAGTTGCATTGAATTGTTGGATGCCGCCGTCATCGCTAGGCTTCCTTGCTCGGGAGTACCAGGAGGCGGTGGCAGTACGGGCAGTGCGTAATCTCGCTACCGTCGTGGTTGAGGTCACTCATGGACGATGCCTGCAGCGCGGTGTGGCAGACCGTGGGGATGTTGCCCTGGATGGTCTCGACGGCCAGGCCGCGGAACTGCTTGAGCAGACGCTCGTAGTCGGTGAGCACGTCGGCCGGCAGCGTAGCGGCAAGCGCGGTGCGCTCCTTCGTGGCGGTGTCAATCTGAGCCTGCAGGTCGGCGGCCTTGGCGCGGGCGGCCTTGGTATCGGCCTTCACGCCCTCCTCGAACTTGGCGATGATTGCCTGCGCGCGAGCCTCGCGGTCGAGCGCCTCCTTGTGGGCGATAACGACGTCCTTGCGGGTGTGCTCAATCTTGTCCAGGCGTTTGGCCAGGGTGGCAAGCTCGTTTTCCAGATCCTGGACCTCGCGGTAGTCAGAGCCGTCGACGTGGCGCTTCTTGGCGGCCTCGATGGCGTTGTTGGTCTGGATCTCGGTGGTGTTGAGATCGTCCAGCTCAATGTCCAGGTCCTTGCGCTGGGCGTAGAGCTTAGTCATCTCGGCCTTGAGCTTCACATAGGTCTTGCGCTTAGAAGCGAGCTCCTTGAGCTCCGGCATATTGGCAAGTTCGCTCTTGTTGCGGGCGAGCTCCAAATCGATCTGTTGCAGCTTGAGTAGCGTAGCGCCGGCGCTCATAATTTCTCTCCTTTTGTCACAGTCCACCATTGGCAAGGGTTCAGTATTTTAATCGCATGACGGGGGTCGACCCCGGCGTCAACTGCAGAGTTCATCAATATATCAACGAACGGCTCCTCGGAGCGGTCGTGGCCGAGCAAGATCACCGGCAGCCCGCGCAAGGCAAGATCTTGCGCCACGTGGTAGCCCGCTTCGCCCGTCACGACAACGTCCGCGCCCGCGGCGATGGCTGGCTCTCCAAAGTCGCCCAGGGAACCGCCCAAAATAGCGACGGTTCGGCATGCGTGCTCGGCTTCGCCCCACACACGCGGGTCGCTGCCGAAGGCTGTGGCAGCACGGGTGGCAAGATCACGCAGCGTGCACGGGTCGTTGAGCGTTGCAAGCGTGCCCAGGCCGGTGACCTCGGGGTCGTCCACGTGCTCCAGTGAGCTCACGGGTGCGGCACCCAGCAGCTCGCTCAGGCAGACGCGGGCTTCGTGCGAGCGGTCCAGGTTGGTGTGGAGCGATATGATGCTCACGCCGCAACGCGCTGCCTCGTAGAGTGCCGCGCTGCACTGGGGGCGAGTGGTATCCGCTGGACAAAACGCCTCGGGCGCCTTGATATAGACAGGATGATGCGTCAGCAGCACGTTTGCACCGGCTTCTTGGGCGCGGAGAACATTAGCTTCGGTCGCATCGAGCGCGCAGGCAACACCGGTGATCTCAGCAGCGGGATCTCCCACAGATAGCCCAACATGATCCCAGCCCTCGGCGTCCATCTTGGGGTAGCGCGCCAGCAGCGCACGTTCAAGCTCGGCGACGATCATGCGGCACCCACGATCGAGAGCAGCGTCTGGGCAAACTCGTCCAGATCGCCCGGATTCACACGGTCATCGAAGGAGATGCGCAGTGCACCCAGGGCCTGCTCGCGGCCAATACCCATGGCGCTGAGAACATGGCTCGGGTCCATGCTGCCGCTCGAGCAGGCAGAACCGGCCGATACCTCAAAGCCGGCGGCGTCTAGCTTGATGATGAGCTCCTCGGAGTCCATGCCGTCGACGTAGATGGAAACCATGCCCGGCAGACGATCGGCCTGTGCGTAGTCGCCCATGGTGGCATGAATACGCGGATGAGCCGTAAGCGTGGCGTAGAGCTTATCGGATAAGACCTGCAGCGTCGCGCGCTCCTGGGCCACGTTCGGCAACAGCGCGGAAGCGGCAGCGGCAAAAGCCAGCTGTGTACGCAGGTCCTGCGTGCCGGCACGACGACCGGCCTCCTGTCCGCCGCCAAAGATGCGCGGGCGCAGCGGCGTGCGGCTCTTAAGGTAGAGCGCGCCGGATGCCACGGGGCCGCCGATCTTGTGCGCGGCAACGGTCATAGCATCGACGCCCAGCTCGGTGACATCGAGCGGAATATGCAAGTACCCTTGGATGGCATCGGTATGAAACAGGGCGCCGGCAGCATGTGCGGCCGCGGCAAGCTCGCGGATGGGCTGCGCCACGCCGGTCTCGTTGTTGGCAACCATGATGCTCACGAGCGCCACGTCGTTGCCTAGTAGCTCGACAAGCGTGGCGGGCTCAATGTAGCCCATGCGGCAGGGCTGCACCAGGTCGACGCTAAAGCCTGCGGCACGCAGCAGCGGCAGGTTGTCCAGAATCGAATCGTGCTCGATGGCAGATACGATCACGCGGCTGCGCTTGCGGTCGCGCTGACGAGCGCCTTCGGCAAGTCCGAGCAGTGCCAGCTGGTTAGCCTCGGTGCCGCCGTTGGTCAGAACAATCTCAGACGGGCGAACGCGCGCGCCAAAGCTGCGGGCGATCTCGCGACGTGCAACCTCCAGACGCGCGGCAGCCTTGCGGCCGAGCGAGTGCAGCGAGTTAGGGTTGACGCCCGCTAGCTCGCTATCGTCGTACTCACGCTGCGCAAGGCGCGCCTCGGCGCGCATGGGCGTCGAGGCGGCGTAGTCAAGATTCACGGGTATGCGGTTTTGACCTGCGGTCATAAGGGTTTATGCCTCCTGTGCAGCCTCGTTGCCCAGCTTCTGCAGCAGCGCAACCTCGGCAGCGGGATCTTCGGACTTAAATACGGCAGAACCGGCCACCAGGACATTTGCGCCGGCCTTGACGACCTCGGCAATGTTCTTGGAAGAAATGCCACCGTCGACTTCGATGAGGGGCGAAACGCCGTGACGCTCGCACATGGCCTTGAGCTCGTGGAGCTTAGCGATGGTGCCCGGGATAAAGCTCTGGCCGCCAAAGCCTGGGTTCACGCTCATGAGCAGCACCATATCGACGACGTCGATGATGCTCTCGAGCACGCACACGGGGGTGGCGGGGTTGAGCACAACGCCGGCCTTGACGCCGCGCTGCTGCAGATGCGTGAGCGTGCGGTGCAGGTGCGTGGAAGCCTCGTAGTGCACGGTGATCATGTCGGCGCCGGCGTCGGCGTACCAATCGACCGTCTCGTCGGGGTTCGATACCATCAGGTGCGCGTCGACCGGTACATCGGTGGAGCGCTTGACGGCCTTAAGGATGTCGACGCCAAAGGTGAGGTTGCCGGTAAAGTGGCCGTCCATGACGTCGAAGTGAACGTAGTCGGCGCCGGCGATCTTGTCGAGCTCTCCCTTGAGGTTGGCCATGTCGGCCGAAAGGACGGACGGAGCGATTTTGATGGAACCCATGGTAGTAGCCTTTCTACGCTAGTCGGTGAGTCCGTAGAACTCTTGAGAAGGGACGCGGTCGGTAAGAATCTCGAGCGCCCTATCCAAAGTAACACCGTTGTAGAGCGTTTGCTCCACGGCAAAGGTGAGCGGAATGTCTACGCCCAGTGAACGGGCAAGTTCGCTGACGCTGCGGGCCGCGACGGCGCCCTCGACAACCATATGCGTGCGCGTCTGGTACTCGTCGAGCGACACGCCGTGGGCAAACTCGTAGCCAAAGGTGCGGTTACGCGAATGCTCCGAGGTACAGGTGGCAATGAGGTCGCCCATGCCGGCAAGCCCCATGCAGGTCATAGCTTGACCGCCGCGGGCGTGCACCAGACGGCTGATCTCTGCCAGGCCGCGTGTCATGATAAGGGCGAGCGTGTTGTCGCCCGCACCGGTGCCGGCGGAGATGCCGCACACGATGGCGATTACGTTTTTCATGGCGCCGCAGACCTCGACGCCGGTCATGTCCTGCGACAGGTAGATGCGGAAGGCCGTTGACAGAAGCAGGTCCTTAAAGGTCTCCCCTATCTGTGGATCTTCGCTGGCGATGACGGCGGCAGAAAGCCCGCCGCGGCAGATCTCCTCGGCATGGTTGGGGCCCGAGAGCGCCGCCACGCGCGCCTCGTTGCCGATCTCGCTGGCGATGACCTCGCTCATGAGCAGGCCGGACTCGGGCTCAATGCCCTTGGTGAGGCAGAGCACCGGGGTATTGGCTGCGATAAAGGGCGCGGCCTGGTGGCACACGCTGCGAAGGTGCGTCGAAGGAACGGCGAAGATGATGGCCTCGGCGCCGTCGAGCGCCTGTACCAGGTCCGTGGTGGCGACGACGTTGCCGGGCAGCTCGTAGCCCACCAAATACCGGGGGTTACGGTGCTCGCCGTTGATGCCGGCGGCCGTCTGCTCGCTGTGGGCCCACATGGTCACGCGCTCGGCACGCGCGGCAGCAAGGCCGGCGACGGCGGTTCCCCAGGAGCCGGAGCCAATCAGCGCAACATTCATGACTCTCTCCTACTTATCGTCGGGCTCGGTGACGCGCTTGGTAAACGAGAGCTTGGACTCCTTACCGGTCATGAGCTTTTTGATGTTCGCGCGATGGGCCCACACCACGGTGATGCCGATTAGCGCCATGCAAAACTTGAGGCCCAGGCTGCTGTACGGAAAGACTGCGCAGGCAGCGATGGGAAGTCCGATGGCAGCGGCGAGCGAGCCCACCGACACAAACTTGGTGATGGCGACGGCCACGATAAACATGCCCAGCAGCGACAGGCCAATGGGCCAGTACCAGGCGAGGATGACGCCCAGGCCCACGGCGATACCCTTACCGCCGTGGAAGTTAAGGTAGGGCGAGAAGATGTGTCCCCACACGGCCGCCAGGCAAATGACGCCGAGCATCCAATCGCCGGCAGCACCGGGAGCCATAATGCTCGGCGGAAAACCATAGCCCAGATCGGCGATAAGCGGACGGGCGATGACAACGCAGATGGCGCCTTTAAGGCAGTCGAGCAGCAGCGTGAGTGCGGCCACCTTGGGGCCGGCCACACGCAGGGCGTTGGTGGTGCCGATGTTGCCGGAGCCCGCCTTGCGAATGTCGGTGTGGTTGAACACGCGGCCCAGGATCAGGCCAAACGGAATCGCCCCGATAAAGAACGAGACCACGGCGCAGATGGCGGTCAGAAGAATCGGATTATGCATCCTTTTGCTCCTTCTTCCTAAAGAAGAGTCGAATGGGCGTGCCGGAAAAATCGAAGGTCGAGCGCATGCGGTTCTCGACGTAGCGCTGGTAGGTGTCGTTGACCAGGTCGCCGTGGTTGACGAAGAACGTGAACGTCGGCGGGTTGACGCCCGTCTGGGTCACGTAGTGCATTCGCAGGCGGCGCTTGCCGTCCACCACGGTATGACCGAACTCGCGCAGGTCGGTAAGGAACGTGTTGAGGCGCGAGGTGCTGATCTTCTGCGAGCGCGTCTTTTCGGCGGCGTCTACCATTGCCCAGATCTTCTCGACGCTGCGGCCGGTCAGGGCAGAGATGCGCAGGTACTGGGCCCAGGGAGCCATAACGCCCAGACGGCGGTCGATGGTCTCCATGCAGGCCTCGCGCTTACGGTCGTCGTCGAGCAGATCCCATTTGTTGAGCAGCACAACGATGGCGCAGCCGCGCTCGATGGCAAGACCCATGACCTTCTGGTCCTGCTCAGTAACGCCCACGGAGGCGTCGACGACGAGCAGCGCCACATCGGCGCGGTCGATGGCGCGCAGGCCGCGGACCATCGAGTAGTACTCGATGTTTTCGTACACGGTGCTCTTCTTACGAATGCCCGCGGTGTCGACCATGCGGTAGTGCTTGCCGTTGCGCTCCACGACGGTGTCGATGGCGTCGCGCGTGGTGCCGGCAATGTTGGACACGATGGAACGGTCGGCGCCCAGGATGCGGTTGAACAGCGAGGACTTACCGGCGTTGGGGCGGCCGATGATGGCGACGTTCAGCGCGTCGGGGAACTCATCGGCGACCTCGTCCTCTTCCTCCGGAAGCAGGGCCACGATATCGTCGAGCAGGTCGCCCGTGCCATGACCATGCAGGGCCGAGAGCGGCGTGGGCTCACCGATGCCGAGCGAATAGAACTCCCAGATGCTGTCGTTCTCGCGATCGGGGTTGTCGAGCTTGTTCACCAGCAGAAAGACCGGCTTGTCGCAGCGCTTGAGCATGCGAGCGACCGACTCGTCCTCCTCGGTGACGCCGGTGCGGCCGTCGACCACAAACAGGATGACGGCGGCTTCCTCGGCGGCGGCGAGGGCCTGGTCGCGGATGGACGTGGCAAAGACGTCATCGCTCTTGAGCGGCTCGATACCGCCCGTGTCGACGATGGTGAACTCGCGGCCGTTCCAATCGGCCGTGTGATACGAGCGGTCGCGCGTGACGCCGCGGGACTCGTGGACGATGGCGTCCGAGGTCTGGGCCAGGCGGTTAACGAGCGTGGACTTGCCCACGTTGGGGCGTCCGACGACGGCGACGATAGGTTTCATCTGCTCTCCTTTAATGGGTAGGGTCAGTGGAAGTGTTAGAGTCTGCGGGCACAATGCCAAGGATGCGCTCCAGGGTATCGAGCAGCTCATGCGGCATGGTCGACTCCACATGAACCTCGGCGCCGCGACTGGTAAGGCTTGCGAGTAAATCGTCACGATGATACTCGTCAAGCGTCATGCCGTCAGCGTTGAACATGAGCTTAGGCACAAAGAGCATAACCCCCGACAGGTCTTGGGGTAGCTGCTCCAGAATGTCACACGCGACGATGAGGCCGGTCACGTCCACGTTGCCGCCAAAGTAGCGGTTCTTGATGGCCGTGACAGTGCCGGCGAGCCCCTGCGGCGATTCCACAAAGCGCGCCACGGTGGCGCGTGCGCTGGCGCCCGAGAGGCACAGCAGGTGCTGGCTGCGAGTGGCGATGGCCTCGCGGACGCGGGCTAGTCGCTCGGCATCGGCGGCAAGCACATCGTCCGTCTCGTCTAGGTATGAGCGGATCATGCCGATACCGTCGTAGTACTGCGGATAGCCGTCGTAAAAGTCCGCCTCGGGCGGATCGATGCCGGCGTCCAGGTAGAACTCGTCGCTCATCTGGAAGGTGTGGCGGCCAAAACGCTCGAAGGCACGGTCCTGGTAGGGACGGATCATGGCAATGGTCTCGCGCGCCAGTTCGGGCTTGTCGCTGTATGACCAGCTAAAGCGGTTCTGATGCTTGGTAAAACCAAGCGGCACAATGCCCAGGCTGGTGATCTGCTCATGTTCCTCGCAGTAGCGCAGAGTCTTTTCTAGTTCCTCGCCGTCGTTCATGCCGGGGCACAACACGATCTGCGCGTGAATATCGATGCCGGCGGCCATGATGGCCTCGAGTACGTCCATGCCGCGCTGGGCGTTGCGGCCCATCATACGACGGCGGACGTCGGGGCTCACGGCATGGACCGACACGTTCATAGGGCTCATGTTGCGTTGGATGACGTTTTGCACGTCCTCGTCGGTGAGGTTCGTGAGCGTGACGAAGTTGCCCTGCAAAAAGCTCAGGCGGTAGTCGTCGTCGCGAATATAGAGCGTGGAGCGGCCGCCCTTGGGCAACATGGTCATAAAGCAGAACACGCAGGCGTTGACGCAGGTACGCATGCCATCAAAGATGGGGCCATCGAAGTCCAGGCCCCAGTCCTCGCCGGGAAAGCGGTCGAGCTCTACAGGGGTGACGGTGCCGTCGCGCGGATCGAATACCTCCAACTCGACGGTGTCGTCGTCGGCCTCCCAGAGCCACACGATCATATCAGTCAGCTGCTCGCCGTTGACCGTAAGCACGCGCATGCCCGGCTCGATACCCACATCCCATGCGGGCGACTCGGGACGCACGTTCTTAACGAGCGCGCCCTCACCCGGCTCGGGGTCGCGGCTGCGCCCGTAATCGGCCACCTCGGCGGCGTATGCGGGTACGGTCTGGTCCATGGTTAGCGGCAAAGCTCCTTGATGCGCGCAACGGCGCGCTCGATGTGTTCTTGCGGGGTGGAGGCTCCGGCAGTGATGCCGATGTGGCGCGCGTTGGCAAACCACGCGGCCTGGAGCTCGGAAGCTTCCTCGATGTGATACGTGCGCTCGCAGGCGTCTGCGCAAATCTGCGCCAGGCGGCGGGTGTTGCCCGAGTTCTTGCCGCCCACCACGACCATGCAGTCGCAGCGGTTGGCAAGTGCGGCGGCTGCCTGCTGGCGCTCACTCGTGGCGGCGCAGATGGTGTTGATCACACGCAGCTCCTGCACGTGCGGGGTGATAGCTGCCACGACCTCGGCGAGGTTCTGCGCGGTCTGGGTGGTCTGCACAACCAGGCCTACCTTGCCCTTGAGCGACAAGGCGTTGGCGTCGGCGGCACAGCTCACGACCTGCGCATCATCGCCGGCGTGACCCAGAATGCCCTCGACCTCGGGATGGCCCGGCTCACCCACGACGAGTACGCGATAGCCCTCGCGCACCAGGCGCTCGGCGGCCACGTGGACCTTCTTGACGTAAGGGCAGGTGGCGTCGACCACGTTGAGGCCGCGCTTGCGGGCAGCATCGATGACCTGCGGCACCACGCCGTGGGCGCGGATGATCACGGTACCCGATGATGCCTCGTCCAGGTTCTCGGCCAAGCCAACGCCTGCCTCAGCGAGCTCGCGTACCACGATGGGGTTATGGATGAGCGGACCCAAGGTATGGACCTGAGTGCTCTCCCCTGCCTGCGGCGCGGCGGCCAGCGCCATGTCGAGCGCACGCTGTACGCCGTAGCAAGTGCCGGCGTGGGCGGCGATCTCGATGGTGGGCGCGGTTGCCTGGTCGGACGTAGCCGCGGCGGTGTTCGTCACGTTCTCGCTCATGGCTAGAACCTGCCCGGATGCTCGGCGCACAGCTCGTCTCGCATAGCGTAGACGCGGTTCATGGCCTCGGCCTCAAACCATTCCAGGCGCTCCGTGCGCTTAAGCCCAGCCGGTGCGTCGGAAAGCGAGACGGCCTTGCCGGCGCGGATCCAGCACTTCTTGGGACGCATGATCTTTTTGCCCGCGGGCGTGATGTCGGACCAGCCGCAGATGGCGAGCGGGTTGACGGGCGCCTTGCCCATCTGAGCGATGAGCGCAAAGCCGCCGTGGACCTCGGGCTTGATCTCGCGCGAGCGGATGCGCGTGCCCTCGGGGAAGATCAGAACGTCCTCACCGCGCTGCAGCGCATGCTGGGCGGCGCGCAGGCACTTCATATCGGCAGTACCACGCTCCACGGGGATGCCGCCAACGCGGCTAAAGGCCCAGCGCACAATCTTGCTCTTGGCGAACTCGGATTTAAAGATGGGACGAATGCGGCGGCCCCCAAAGAACAGCGCCGTCTCCACGGCCAAGAGCTCGGCCATCGAGGTGTGGTTGCAGATGACCACGCTGCCGCGGCCTTCCTGGCGCTCAAACAGCAGGTCGGCATTCTCGACCTTCCAGCGCCACATGAGCTTGGAGAAGGCCCAAAGGATTGCCATGACCACGACGACGGTGCCGCGGATGAGCGCCGGGAACTCGGCGTAGGGGGCGTTGTAATAGTCCTCGGGCGTCTGCTTAAACAGGCGCATGGGCTACCTCCTTTGGTTGATGAGGTCCTCGATTATCGAGACGACCTCGTCGATGGTGTGGGCGGTGGAGTCGACGTGCACGGCGTCCTCGGCGGGCACGAGCGGGGCGACCTCGCGGCTGCTGTCGAGCTTGTCGCGCTGCTTAAGGGCGTCGAGGGTCTCGTCGACCTCGGCTTCGAGCTGCTCGGACGTGAGCGGCTGGGCGTCGTACTGGTGGCGCTGCAGCACGCGGCGGCGGGCGCGCTCACGCGGGTCGGCAGTCAGGAAGACCTTGACTTGCGCGTTGGGGAACACGACGGTACCGATGTCGCGACCCTCGGCCACGATATCGCGGTCCTCGGCGGCGCGGCGCTGGTGGATGAGCATGGCGGCGCGCACGCCCGGATAGGCCGAGACCTTGGACACGTTGGCGTCGACCTGCGGGGTGCGGATGGCGGCCGAAGCGTCCTGGCCGTCAATGGTCAGGCGCGTGTCCTCGCCGGTGCCGTTGGTAAAGCGGATCTCGATCTGCTCGGCGAGGGCGTCGATGGCCGCCTCGTCGTCCAAATCGATGCCACGGTCGAGCGCGGCGAAGGTGACGGCGCGATACATGGCGCCCGTGTCGAGCTTGTTAAAGCCCAGCTGGCGGGCGATCTCCTTGGCGATGGTGGACTTGCCGGAACCGGCGGGGCCGTCGATGGCGACGATCATGCAATGCTTCCTTTCGATGGGTGACGTGCTGGTATGGTTCGCGGGCGTTGGGGCGCGGCGGGTTGCCTAGCCCGTGTAGCGCTCGCGGTAGGTGTTACGCTTGGGTGCGGAGCCGTGGCTGCCGTGGTGACGCGTGCGGCTGGCGGGCGTGTCTTGGGGCTTGCCGCCGTTGCACGTGGCGCTCGCCTGCTTGGGCGGGATGCCGCCGCTTTTGAGGATCTGTACCTCGCGCTCGGTGAGCTCGCGCCACGAGCCCTTGGCCACGTCCTTGAGCTCCAGGCCGGCAAAGTTACAGCGGTGCAGGCGGATCACCGGGTGGTGGATCTTGCTCAGCATGCGCTTGACCTGATTCTTGCGACCCTCGCGGATGATGACCTCCACGGCGGTGGTGCCGGGCTTGACGCCTTGCGGAGCCACGGCCTCGGCCTCGCGCGCGGTAATGACGCGGCAGATCGCCGGCTGGCACAGGCCGTCGTCGAGCTCGATGCCGCGGCGGAGCGGTTCTAAGTCGCGATCGGTCAGGTGGCCGTCCACGAGCGCCTGATAGGTCTTGTAGACGTGCTTGCTGGGGTGCAGCAGGTCCTGCGACAGATCACCGTCGGTGGTAAAGAGCAAAAGGCCCGTGGTGTCGCGGTCCAGGCGGCCCACCGGGAAGAGCCCCGGAAAGCGGTTGCGCGGTACCAGGTCGGCCACGCAGGGGCGCTCCTGCGGGTCGCTCATGGTGGTGAGGTAGCCGGTCGGCTTGTAGAGCATCAAGTACACGGCGCCCTGGTCGAGCTTGACGGGCATGCCGTCGACCTCGATATGGTCGCGGTCGACGTCGACCTTGGTGCCCAGCTCGGTCGCGACCTGACCGTTGACGGTCACGCGTCCGGCGGTCATCAGGTCCTCCGACCCGCGGCGGCTCGCAATGCCCGCGCGCGCCAAAAAGCGCTGCAGGCGCATGGTGTGCGGGTAGACAGGCTGGGCGTCGGTTGCGGGCACTGCGTTGCCCATGGCGCGCGTCTCCCCTACTTCGTTAGTCCTCGTCATGCATATCCTCCGAGGTCTCGTCGACGACCAGGGTCTCAAAGTCCTCGACTGCCTCAACATCTTCAACATCGGTATCGAGCAGTTCGCGCTCTTCGTCCAGGTCCTCGGCCTGCTCCTCGAGCGTGGACTGAATACTGCGGCCGCTCAGGCGCTCGCGGATAAACTGACGCGACTGCTCGTCGGGGGCAAACTGCTCCAGGTCGGGCAGGTCTCGGGTGGAGCGCAGACCGAACTTTTCCAAGAAGGCGTTGGTCGTGCCGTAGATGATGGCCTGACCGCGCTGGGGGTCGCGGCCGAGCTCGCGCACCAGACCCTTGTCCACGAGTGACGCGATGACGCCGTCGGAATTGACGCCGCGAATGCCCTTGACCACCTCGCGCGTCACGGGCTGGTGGTATGCGATGACGGCCAAGGTCTCGAGCGCCGCCTGCGACAGCTTTTGCGTATCCCAGCTCAACACATAGGCCTCGACCACGTCGTGGTAGGCGGGGTGCGTAAACAGGCGCCAGCCGCCGGCGACCTCGCGCAGCTGAAAGCCGCGGTTGGCCTCCTCGTACTCAACCTTGAGTTCGGCCAAAAGCGACGCGCACTCGCCGGGGGCGATATCCAGTGCGCCGGCCAGCGCGGGCGCACTCACCGGGTCGCTCGACACCAGCAGCAGCGCCTCGAGAGCGCCTTTGAGGCTGTTTGCCTCCAGCGTGGAAAGGGTTGACATGGTTGCGGCTCCTATTCGGTGAGCTCGGGGCCCTCGCCGGGCACGTATGCCTCGGCTCCCTCGACTCGGTTGATGCAGATGGTTCCGAAGATCTCGTCCTGACTCAGCGTAAGCGAGCCGCGCTTGGCAAGCTCCAGCATGGCCAAGAAGGTGACGACGAGCTGCTCGGTGGTGGCATCGCCGTCCAGCAGCTCGCGGAAGGTGCAGGTTTGGTGCGCCATGGTAAAGCGGTCGACCGAGGCCACAGTCAGGTCGAGCGGCACGCGATGCGGCGCCACGTGCTCGGCCTCCAGCAGGAAGGTCTGGCGCTTGCCGTCCAAGTCGGAGCAGATGACGGCGAGACCGCGCAAGGTGATGCCGGCAAGGTAGTCGGGCATAAGGCCTAGGAACTCGGGGTCGGGGCCGGCCACGCGGGGGTGCATACGGCTTTCGGCCTGCATGCGGGCACCAAGGGCCGCAGCCGCGCCCTTAAACTGCTTGTAGGCGATCAAGCGCTGAATCAGGACCTCGCGCAGGGCGTCGCCATCGAGCGCGCTGCGCTCCTCGAGGTCTTCGTCGCACTCGTCATCGTCATCATCGGCTTTGCGCGGGGCTTCCTGCGGAACCAGCGAGGCGGCCTTAATGTCCAACAGGGTTGCCGCGACCAGCAAAAAGTCGCTCGCCACGTCCAGGTCCAGCGCCTCGATGCGCTCGGCCTCGGCCAGGTATTGCTCGGCCACCTCACTGATGGAGATAGCGCCGATATCAACTTTTTGGCGGGTTACCAGCTGCAGCAGCAGGTCGAACGGTCCGCTGTAGACCTGCGTCGACACGCGATACGACATCTTCGACCTCCTTTGACGGCGCCTTCGCGGCGCGGTTTGGGTGCATGTTGCGACCGTTTTGCACGGTCGACCTGTAAGTTTACCCTAGATGCCGGCGATTGCGAAGGAAAGGAGCTGCTCTGCCAGCGGATACACGGTAACGTCGAAATAGCGGCCGATCACGTCGATGCCAGTCCACATGGGCAGCAGATACAGCACGATGATGAGGATGGGCATGGCGTATTGCTGCAGACGGTAGTAGTTGGCGAGCGCCTTGCCCTTGAGGAACGGCACGATGATCGACGAGCCGTCGAGCGGCGGGACCGGGATAAGGTTAAAGAACGCGAGTGACAGGTTGACCACGATAAAGGTGGCGCCGAAGTTCATGATTTGCGACGCCAGGGCAAAGGACATGCTGGTGTAGAGGCTGCCATAGGCTAGGCGCATGAGGACCGCGGCAAGACAGGCGAGCGCGATGTTCGATGCGGGGCCGGCCACGCTCACCAGGAGCTCGTCGCGCTTGGGGTCCTTGAGGTTGTTGAGGTAGACGGGCACCGGCTTGGCGAAGGCAAATACCGGACCGCCGGCCGCGAGCATAAGCAGCGGCAGGATGATGGTGCCAAACGGGTCGATATGGTTGAGCGGGTTGAGTGACACGCGCCCGCGCGATCGGGCCGTCTTGTCGCCGAGCGCCCAGGCCGCGGCGGCGTGTGCACTCTCGTGGATCACGATGCCAATGATGACGGCGATGGCGCTCGCGAGCAGGTTCATGAAGTAGCTGCTGGACATGGCGCTCCCCTAGCGGACGCGGCGCGAGGCGCGCGTGAGCAGGTAGTCAATTACAAACAGGATCACAGCGACGATGGCGTAATCCAGACGGAACACGCCACCAAAGGGCGAGGTGATGACGCCGTAGCCGGCGATGGCACTCGGCAGCGCGCGCGAAAGCTCAACGACAAAGCCGACGATCTGCAGCTTGGCGGTGAGGCCGCTAAAGCACAGCAGCACGGTCATCGCGCTCATAAAGATGCCGCAGATGCGACACGCGATGGCGATGATGCTCATCGCCACGGCAGCGGCCTTACGAGAGTTCACGCGCGGTCTCCTCTTCGATCTGGGTGGAAAGCTCCAGCCATTCGTCCTCGAGCTTGGGAAGCTCTTGCTTAAGGCCGTTATATTCCCCCAGCGCGGCGTTGAACTTATCCTGATCGGCATAAAGCTCTTCGCTGGCCATCAATTCCATAAGCTCGTCATAGCGGGCACGCTTTTTGTCAAGCTCCGTCTCGATTTTCTTGAGCTGGTTGCGCACGCCCTTGAGCTTTTTGTTGAGCGCAGCACGGGCCTGGGCCTCGGCACGCTTTTGCTCCTTGGTCTTTTTGCCCTCGGCAGGCTTGGGTGCGGCGGCGTGGGTGTCGGCTTGGGCGGAGCAGGTTTTGGCGGGCTTGGATACGGCGGGCGTGCTCTCTCCTGCCGCCTCGGCGGCGGCGCGGGCTGCGAGGTCCTCGCGCTTGTAGAGGTAGTAGTCGTAGTCGCCGTCGTAGACCGTGACCTTGCCGTCGCGGATGTCGATGATGCGGTTGGCCACGGCGCGCACCAGGTGCTCGTCGTGGCTGATCAGCACGATGGTTCCGGGGAAGTTTTGCAGGGCGTTCTCGAGCATGTCCACCGAGTCGATGTCCAGGTGGTTGGTGGGCTCGTCCAGGCACAGGAGCGCCTCGGGGGCCACGAGCATTTTGGCCAGGGCCAGACGCGCCTTTTCGCCTCCGGAGAGGACGCGAACCTGCTTCTCGATGGAGTCGTCGTCGCTAAATAGGAAGGCGCCCAGCAGGCTGCGCTGCTGCGGCACGGTCCACTTGGGCGTGACGGTGTCGATCTCTTGCAGGACGGTGTTGGACTCGGTCATGCCCTCGAGCGCGTGCTGGGCGTAGTAGGCCACGCCCACGTTGGTGCCCAGATCCCGCGTGCCGGTAGTTGGCGGCTCCAGACCGGCGAGGATCTTCATGAGGGTAGACTTGCCGGCGCCGTTGGGGCCGACGAGCGCCACATGCTCGCCGCGGTAGAGCTTGAGGTCGATGTCGCTGTAGATGTGCTTTTTGCCGTAGGACTTGGAGACGCCCTCCAGGCCCACGACCATGTCGCCGGAGCGCGGCGGATCGGGGAACTTAAAGTCGATGTGCTTGTGGCCCTCGGGCAGGATGACGAGCTCCTTTTTGATCTGCTCGATCTTTCGGATGCGCTCCTGCGCCTGGGCGGCCTTGGTGGGCTTGTAGCGGAACTTGTCGACGAAGACCTGCATGTGGGCGATGTCGCGCTCCTGAGCGGCACGCTTGGCGCGCATCTGCTCCAGGTTGTCCTCGCGCTGTTTAAGGTAGCTGCTGTAGTTGCCGGTGTAGGTGGTCACGCGGCGGTTCTCGAGCGCGGCCACGTGGTCGACGCAGGCGTCCATAAAGGCTCGGTCGTGGCTGACGATGAGGACGGCGCCGTCGTAGTTGGCGATAAAGCCGCGCAACCACTGGACGCTCTCGAGGTCCAGGTGGTTGGTGGGCTCGTCGAGCAGCAGCAGGTCGGGGTGGCGCAGGAAGAGCTTAGCAAGTGCGATGCGCATCTGCCAGCCGCCCGAGAACTCGGAGCACGAGCGCTCAAAGTCGGCGACCTTAAAGCCCAGGCCGGACAGGATCTTGCGAGCGTTGCTCTCGAGCTCGTAGCCGCCCAGGTGCTCAAAGCGGTCCTGGACCTGGCCGTACTCGTTGAGGAGTGCGTCGACGTCCTTGCCCTGCTCGGAGAGCTCGGTGATCTGAGCCTGCAGCTCGTTGGCGCGTTCGCCCATGCGGCGAATTTCCTTGGCGGCCGCCATGACCTCGGCGAGGATGGCGGTGTCCTTGTGCTCCAGGTTGGTTTCCTGCTCTAGGTAGCCCACCTGGCAGTCTTTGGCGTACTGGACCTGGCCGGCGTCGGGGCTGTCGATGCCCATGATGATTTTGAGCATGGTGGTTTTGCCGGCGCCGTTGGGGCCCACGAGCGCGAAGCGCTCGCCGGGGTTGATCTGGAAGGACGCGCCGCTAAAGAGGACGCGCGCGCCGAAGCTTTTTTCGATCTTGTCGACCAGGAGGATCATGGTGCCGCCTTTGACCTTGTGTTCCTATATGAAAAAAGGCCCCAACTTACGTTGGAGCCTCATTCAATGCTCGGGTGGAGACGAGGGGGATCGAACCCCTGACCTCTTGACTGCCAGTCAAGCGCTCTCCCAGCTGAGCTACGCCCCCGTGCGAAGAAGTACTATACGGGAACTACCCCGCCGATGCAAGGACAATTTTGGAAAAACTTTCCGGGGGCGGCGCCTGAATGTGGGCACACCAGCCGATAGCGGGCAAATATTGTTGTCTTTGATAAGCGAACAGGCCAGACATGTTGCCTGGCCTGTTGAAAAACCTGGTGGGCCCTCCGGGATTCGAACCCAGAACCCAGGGATTATGAGTCCCCTGCGCTAACCGTTGCGCCAAGAGCCCTTATAAGTGATGAAGTCGCACAGTCTCAGTAAAGACGATCTTGACAGTTCGACACGACGAAAAATACTACCATGCGATGGATGCTCATTCAACGGACGATCTTTCTCGTTACCGTCGAGCGAAGTAGCATTTGGCTGATATGAAAAAAGGCCCCAACTTGCGTTGGAGCCTCATTCAATGCTCGGGTGGAGACGAGGGGGATCGAACCCCTGACCTCTTGACTGCCAGTCAAGCGCTCTCCCAGCTGAGCTACGCCCCCGTGCGAAGAAATACTATACGGGAACTCGGACGGCGATGCAAGGACAATTTTGGAAAAACTTTCTGCGGCGCGGCGCGGGTGCGCCCGATCGGGCCCGAATCGCCCGAAAAGGCCCGCGGGGCGCGCCCCGCGGGCGGCGGCCACGCCGCCGCCCGAGTTGTTTGGGTCCTCCGGCCGCCTCGGGGGCCGCCCGCGCGGCGGCCGTGCGCCTTGACGGGCCCATTCGACCGCCCCCGGGGACCTCCCGCCACGAAACCGGCCCATCTACTACGTTTGGGCATCATCCCCCGACCACGCCGATATGGCCGAAATGAAAACCGCAGGTAGACGTCCTGCGGTTTTCGCGGAATACGGGGTATGGTCGAGGGGTCGGGGTAAAACGTAGTAGATGGGCAGGTTTCGTGGCGGGAGCATCGCAGGCAGCCGACCGAGGGCGCCCGGAAGTGTGCGGGGCACCTGCCTAACGACCGATTTCCAGCCAATTGCACAGCACGTTGGCTCGTAACTCCATTTCCGTCGTCTTTTGCGCCTTAGTTTTGCACCTATAGCGCAATTTCAAGCGCAAGCAAAGACTTCGGACGATCGCGTCAAGCTGCTCTGCATCGTTAAGCATGTCATGCGTAACCAGAAAGACGTCATACCCCATGCTTTGCAGGGCTGTCATGCGTTTGGCATCGTGGTCGAGCACGGCGCCTGATCCGTGAATGACCTCCCCCTGAATCTCCACAATGCCTGGCTTCATTATGGTTGGAT
This sequence comes from Collinsella sp. CLA-JM-H32, assembly GCF_040098165.1. NCBI lineage: Bacteria > Bacillati > Actinomycetota > Coriobacteriia > Coriobacteriales > Coriobacteriaceae > Collinsella > Collinsella sp. CLA-JM-H32. The sequence goes on along the minus strand of NZ_JBBNMZ010000007.1, from coordinate 104,730 downwards.
TTACGATCACGATATCCCCGTAGCAAACTTTTTGCCCTGCAATGTTCTGCGCCGATGCGGTAAGCGGCGTAAGGTCGTTGACGTAAACGTTTCGAAAGCCGGCACCACCGCAAGAGCGAGGGAGCGATAGCAATAGAATTCCTGCAACTTCAAGCGGAGAGGCTGCTATACCCGTCACCATCTGCGCGGCGTTGTAAAACTTCATACCCCACTTTCGTCTTTTCATCTTACTGGCGTACTCGTGAAGCTCACGTAATTCGATGAGCGGCTTCCTCATCCAGAGCGAAGTGCCCTTTAGCTTTGTTACCTCTTTCGTTTTATTTTGTCCGTTGGGCCCCTTCGCATTTACCTGTTCTTTGACTTTTATGCGCGCATAAACGCGTTTCCATTGTGGTTCGTCTTGGCTTTCATCGAGGTCAAAGAGGGATTCGGTGGTTGCATTCTCAGCAGCGTCTTTGCCTTTGTCTAGTTCCGCTTCTGCTGCGGCGGTGGGCTCAAAGACCGAGAACCACCCGCAGAATTCGTACATGGCAAGGACAAGATCGGTTGGAGACACAAAGCGCGCCATGGTAAATAGCGTCGCAAGTGGATTGGTAATCCTAAAGTTCATCGCGGTTTCCAGTGTGCTGCCCACCCCCGAAGCATCATCACAGTGGATTGTTGTCCGTAATCCTGAATGGTAGTTAACGCCACCGGGCACTGTTGTGGTAATAATCGGGGTCTTAAGAACATCGGTTACGAAGGGTGATTGGGCCAGGACTCGCCAGCCGTCTTCGGAACTTGGCAGGCGCGGGTAGAGGTCGCGTACCTGGGGTGGGCAGCGCCAGTAGCGGAATGCGGTGTTTGCGCAGACGATCTCGTCCATGTTGGTCTCCCCTGGGGTTGGCCGCAGGCTGTGCGGAATGCGGGTGAGGCCGATTATCTATGGGGTCATCACGCGGGTAAGTACCGGAAGCTGACCAAACGCTGACCAAAAACTTGACGCGCTCGAATGAAAGGCAGCCGCGAGGCACATAACTCGCTGGCACAGGTCGTGGGCTAAAGGTTCATGTCTCCACATTTGCTAACAGATCGCATGGCAAATTCAATGAAAGAACGCATGGGCTTTATGCAAAACCGGTGATGACGTCAGCACGGGAGAGACGTGCTACAAACAACGCTTTTGAGAACTTCGATTGGATTTTGGTGTCACACTTGGTGTCAAAAAGAAAAAGGCCAGAGGCTTAATACCCCTGACCTGTGCTTTTGATGGTGGGCGATACAAGATTCGAACTTGTGACCCCATCCGTGTGAAGGATATGCTCTACCCCTGAGCCAATCGCCCGTCGCCTTTCGGCAAAAGAGATACTATCATAGCCGCGCGTGGTTTACCAAGAACTTTTTGCCGCCGATTTTAAATTCGTGGGCGCAAACCGCGCCACCGCAATATGGATAGCCGACAAACCAGCAGCTAAACAGTCCTTTATCGTTTAATCCACGAGGTCTCGGGACGGCAGATAAGACGCGCGTTGTTGTAGGCCATGTCGAGCGTGAGGCAGGTGCGCGCGGCGTAGAAGCCGTCCTCGCGCTGGATGGTCAGCGCCAGCTCGGGCTTGTCGCCGGTCAGGCACAGCGGCAGGAGCAGCTGGATCCGACCGCCGTAGAACTGCGGCACCGCGAGCGTGTAGTTGGCGGCGGCGCGGCGGGCGGCCTCGACGACGGCGCCCTCAAAGGCGCGGCGCAGCAGCAGCGAGTTGCCCTCCCCCATCAGGCTGGCGGGAATTCGAGTCAGGTTCTCCTCGTCGCCCAGAATGTGGTCGATGTTGGAACGGATGGGCAGGCGGTAGTCAAAGACCAGCTCGGAGGGGTCCTCGGCAAAGCGCACGCGGCACGGTAAGTACTCAAATGAGACCAGCATGGGGTCGCTTTCCTTAAAGAAACCCTTCAAAAACCAGCGTTGGCGCGCATCGGACTTGGTGTTGGGCTCAAACAGGCCGTAGATGGTCTCGTAGCGGCGTGTGTACAGGCCGGTGTTGAACAGGCAGCGGTCGTCGTCGAACACCAGTGGCAGGTTGGACGGAGCGGTCTGGTCCACGTCGCGCTCGGTCAAAAACACCGCGCGGCTAAACGAGAACGACAGGTAGTTTTTGAGGATGCGGTTGCTGGGACCCCAGTCCTCGGGATCGGCGAGGTCGGCCAGACGGTCGTAGCAGGGCTCGGGGCAAAACGCAAAGTCGTAGACATTGCTGCACAGGGTGCTGGGGATTTCCATGTGGCGTCCAATCCATTCAATAACCGGCGTGCGGATGCTTAGATTCTATACGCGCGACGGGTCGATCGTGTCCGCAAGGCAACCGCGGCGAAGCTCTTCGGCGAGTTCGCTGGTCGCGTGGCTTCCGGAAACGAGGTCCTGGATCCAGGCGTAGTACTGGTTGTCTTTGGGCTCGGGGGCGTCGGACAGCACGACCGGAGCGCCGGCGAGCCTTAAGACGGACAACGCAAAGACAAGGCTGGTGCGCTTGTTGCCGTCCTCGAAGATGTGGTCCTTGACCATGTGCTCGGCCACGTAGGTGGCCTGGTCAAAGATGTCCGCGAATCGATCGGCCGGCGATTGGCCGAATATCGTACAGAATGCACCCGCAAGCACAGACTCGACGCGTCCAAGCTCATGCGCGGCCCGGTCGCCCGTGGCGTCGGTCGTATAGCAGCGCCCGACCGTCATCAGCGTGCTGTGAAGGCGCATCACGGCCGCGGCCATGACTTCGAGCGATTCGGCATCGTCGAGCACGAGCGGCGCGACGGGAATCCCTTGCCCTCCAACAGCCGCCATCATGAGTTCTCCAAGAGCCTGAGCGCGTTGGGCATGTCCGCAATGGTCAGCCGAACGGCCTCGTCGATCAAAGTGGTGCTGTCCGGATCATCGGGTAACGTGCGGGGTGCTTTCGGCGCGATAGGGTCGGTTGCATGTACTGTACAGTCGTCAAAAGTCATGCTTTCAGGATAGTTGTAGCAATAACTATCAGGCCGTGTCGTTGAATCTAACGTTTTCATCGCGCCGTCCTTCTGCTGGCTGAATCCGAGCGTTTAACCCGAGCATTTCGACCATGCAACGTAAATAGATTTTTCTTGAGGCAATCAGTCATCGCTGTCCAAGCGTTTAGATGCCAGGTCGAAAACCTTGCCCTTGTCCCTTGCACCTATTGCGATGATTTGAACTACTTCGACGCGCCCATCGCGGATGCGATAAATTACGCGAATGCCATCTGTGCGAAACTTAAGTTCCCGACAACCTGCAAGAAGGCCCGAAAGTGGCTTGCCAATTTCATCGGCCCGAAGTGCAAGACGCGCAATACCTTTGTCCACCATAGCGCGAACTGAACCATCGAGTGACAGATACTCTTTCTCGGCGGTCTTGTCGTAAAACTCGACCTTAAACCTAGCCACGTTCACTCGAACAGCTCCTCATCGGAAATGGGATCGGTCGCCTCGGCTTCTAGCATGGCCTCGAACCTCTCACGTCCCACGGTATCGGAGAACGGGATGCCCTTGCGATTCGAACCAGCGTCGCCCCGTGCGAGCCTTGCAGCTGCTATGGCGTGTAGGCGCTCCTCTCGGAGCTGTTCGAGTTCAACCGCCATCGCCTCGAATTCCTCGAAGCCGACGATAACAGTATCGATGCCATCGTTCCTGTCTGAGACAAATTGCGGCTCCCTTCGAGCGCGACGCCTCGCTTCGCCAAAATTTTTGCTTGCCTGCGTCGAGGTCAGTACCTGTTCGCGTCCGAAAACGAGTTTCTTGTCTATCACGGCAACCATAGCAACCTCCCTTAAAATCTGTCTCTAATACGTATTATAGTTCCCTTTAAATACGTACGTAAAGGAAAGTTAAACAGCAATACTCTCATTCTTGATATTCTCGGATGAACAGGGTTTCGAGTTGTACTCTAGATCAACTGGTTGCCAGACGAGGTCCTCGATAGCGCAGTTTAGGGTGTTTGCGAGCGCCAGTGTCGAGGAGACCGATGCACGGCGCAGGTCGAGTTGGTTCTGCTCGTAGAGCTGTATAGCGCGAAGTTTAACTCCCGATTGGGTGGCGAGCTGTTTTTGCGTTAGTCCGGCCGCCTTACGTGCTGCCTTGAGGCCCTTTTTGTCTGCTTGAGCCTTGTTCCATTTTTCGATGATAATTCCAGCAAATTTGTCTTCGAGGGCTTCGTGGAGCGGATGGTATGATCCAATGACCCAATCGAACGGAGCAACTTCGAATAGGTCGCTAAAGCCCAGGCAGCTTGCCCATTGCGTATAGGCCAAAACCCAGCCCGCCCAGTATTGCGGGGAACGGTCGAATGGATAGATCTCCCTGCATTCGGCGGGCTTTAGCCCCGCACGGGCGATAATTTCGCGCGCAAGTTCGTCGCCCGACATGCCGCAGATAACACGTGGCATTCCGCGCTCAAACTGTTTTATCTCAAGAGCGTTCGATAGGATCGCCGTCAGCTCGGCTGGATTCAAGCCTTGGTCACAGAGGGCAAAATCGACTGCCTCGCCCAGCGTTCTCATGGCGTCCTCGAGATACATCTCACTGTATGCGCAGGTCATCTACTGTCATCCCCTCTCGAACGATGTCGAAGATGCGGATTCCCTCAAACGGATTCTCGGAAAGTAGCTCCCGATACTGCCCCCTTGCCGCTTCATCTCGCTCCTTGGCCAATGGGCCGTACTGAGCTTGAGGCGCACGTTCAAATCCAGCAAAACGAACGCTCTTAAAAGCGCGCTCGCTTTTGAGCACAATCTGCTCCCCCAGGTTGCCAAGCTTCATGGCACGACCCAGCTGCTCGACGGTGATCGTATTGTTTACAAACGCCCTGGCATAACTAAAGTATGAGTCATCCGCACGCCATCCTCTAATCACATCGCAAGCGTCGGTGTCGGGCAGAAAATAATCGTGGAGATATTCGCATGCCCCCACGGCGATGGCGGTGTCCTTGCGAAAAGAACGATGCTCAACGAGCAACGCTATCCAATGCAGAACTGAATAATGCGGCGATAGTAAGTCGAGCAACTTGAGGTCTGCCATATCGAGTTCGTATCGATTTGTAAAGCCATCAGCATCTCCCGAGCATGCCCATTCCTTTGCAAGGTCAAGGCTTTCCGTGCAATAGAACCCCTGCCCATAATCGTTATGGACTTTTCCCAGGCCAAACTGGGGAACCTCAACAATCTTCTGGGAACCATGCCACAGCTCCATGTGAGCCTCCTAACGGGTATCGCTCTAACGATAGTCTAACATACTATCGTTAGAGCGATACTTGTACTGAAAGATCGAGAGGGCGAATGTAACCGATTCCAAGTTCATACCGGCTTCTAAGAATGTCGAATCCGAAAGTATGCGGCAAATTCCAGACTTGTCGACCACGCCGGGATACGTCAAAGCCTCCACCTGCGGTTTTGTTGGGAAAATCGGGTTGTGCTCGGGGTTTGCTTAATTTTCCCCGTACTTCCGAAATATAGGCATTTTGTCAGCGATTTGAGGTGCCTTCGAGCGCCATGTTGATGCTTCCGAGCCAAGAGCAATTGGTTAACGGACGAGTTAAGGCACACTATAGCTGCTATATCTTTAGTAATTAAAGCGGCGCATCCAAAGACACCCTCTTTCGAATCTTAACTAGACAGGGGCCGTGATCGCAAGGCGACGCAACTTAACGGAATGAACGGTTTCCGAGGGTCATAACGCATTTTTTGGGTATCGACGTTACCGGCCGCAACGGTTGCGGACGCTCGAATCGACATTCTTCGTACCGGAATTTGTACCAAGGCGAATTTCGCGGCTTCCGGAGACGCAACGCCACGAAACCGGCCCATCTACTACGTTTAACCCCGACCAGCCGACCATATCCCGGATTTCGCAAAAACCGCAGGCCGTCTACCTGCGGTTTTATTATTAACGAAAACGGAATGGTCGGGGGATGCCGGCCAAACGTAGTAGATGGGCGGCTATCGTGGCGGGCGTTCCGTAGAGCGGTCGGAATGGCACCGGAAAGGCGGGCCGTGGCCGCGCGCCACGCGCGCCTCGCCCTTCACAAGTTTATGAGTTTTAGTATCCAAAGCCGAGGGAACATGTTAAATGCAGTCAGTAAACCCGCCCGGCCTCTGGATGTATCAGCTCTGGCGCTGCCTGAAAATACGCAACGCTTCCTCTGGCTCGGGAATATCATCGACGATAACTTTCCAGGCGAGGGATCGAACTACTTCTCGATATCCATGTGCTACGAAGTTTCGAAAGCCCCTAATATCGTTCCATGGATACTCCGGAAAAGCTCCTCGTCCCGTTTACGCCGCCTTAAAGAGACGCACCTCATCCTTTTCAATGCTCTTGCGGAATGCAGGACGCATATGCTCGGGAGGGTTGGTGACAATCTCAACATCTCGCCCGAGCTCTTTTTCGAGCTCAAGGGAGAGTTCGTATAGTGTGCCGAACGTCATTGTTTCACCGCAGACTAGACGCAAATCGATATCGCTATCTGGCGTTTGCTCGCCACGGGCGAAGGAGCCAAATAGATATGCCTCGCGGACGTCGTAACGAGACAGCACACGAGAAACAGCAGCGGATATGTCGACAAGCGTAATCATGTCTCAATTTTACTTACCGATTGAATGGAAGGCAATTGCCATGCGCCCGTTCCACAGGCCCTAGAGAGGGGCTGTATCCGGTAGTATGCGGCAAAATCAGAGCATGCCATGCACGAGAGAAGTCGGCAAAGCCTCTACTTGCGATTTCTTTGCTTGAAAAGGGCGGTGTGCTCGGGGGTTTGGGAATTTGCCGCGGACTTCCGTTTTGCGATTCCGGAAGTGCGGGGAAAACCGAGATCTGGCGACCAGACCCTGGTTTTACGCTTCAGCGACCTGCAGTTTTGTTCGCAAAAATCGGGTTGTGGTCGGGGGTTGCTTATTTTTCCCCGCACTTTCGAAATATGGGCATTCTGGCAGCGATCCAGGTGCCTTATAACGCCATGCAACAGGGCGCAACGCTCAAAATCTACTTTGCAAGAAGCAGGTTCTCCTTGAGCTCGTCTCGTTCGACTAGAGAACTGGACGCGCTTTCGTCCGGCATGGCGAACGTCCTTGGCACAATCCCAACGAGCGACACGGTAAAGTCGTCATTTCTAACCATTTTGCTAACCATCATGGTTAGCAAAATGGTTAGAATATGGGTAGAATAGAATCGGAAGGCGGACAGCATGAAATTCCAGGAAACAGAGACAGTCGAGCTGAAGGCCGTTGCGCAGGACGGCATCAAGAAGGAGATCGTCGCCTTTGCGAATTGCGGCGGCGGCACGGTCTACGTTGGCGTCGCCGACGACGGCGCCGTGCCGGGCGTCGAGGACGCGGATGCGTGCGCCCTGCAGGTCTCCAACATGGTGCGAGACGCCGTGAAGCCGGACGTCACCATGTTCGTCAGCTATAAAACGCTCGACTGCGACGGGAAGGCGGTCGTGGCCGTCAAGGTCCAGCGCGGCACGAACCGCCCCTACTACCTAGCGAAGAAGGGCCTGCGCCCCGAGGGTGTCTACGTGCGGCAGGGTTACTCCTCCGTCCCGGCGACCGATGCTGCCATCCGGCAGATGATCAAGGAGACCGACGGCGACAGCTTCGAGGACATGCGCTCCCTCGACCAAGCGCTCACCTTCGAGTCGACGAAAGGGGAATTCGAGACACGAAAGATCCCCTTCGGCGCGCCGCAGATGCAGACCCTGAAGATAGCCTCATCGGACGGTCTCTACACAAACCTCGGCCTGCTCCTGTCCGACCAGTGCCCGCATACCGTAAAAGCGGCCGTTTTCGAGGGGACGGACCAGAGTGTGTTCAAGGATCGCCGGGAGTTCTCCGGGTCCCTCATGCAGCAGCTCGACGAGGTCTACGACTACATCGACTTCCACAATCAGACCCATGCCACTTTCCAAAAGCTGCTGCGCGTCGACACCCGGGACTACCCGGAGGTCGCCGTGCGCGAGGCCTTGCTGAACTCGCTCGTGCACAGGGACTACTCCTTCCACGCCAGCACGCTGATCAGCGTCTACGACGACAGGATCGAGTTCGTGTCAGTCGGCGGCCTTCTGCCCGGCTTGGAGCTGGAGGATTTGATGATGGGCGTCTCTGCCTGCCGGAACCCGCATCTCGCCAACGTCTTCTACCGCCTGCAGCTCATCGAGGCATACGGCACGGGGATGAGGAAGATCATGGGGGCCTACGCGGGTGCGGCCTCTCAGCCGCAAATCATGGCCACGAACAACGCATTTAAAATCGTCCTGCCCAACATGAACTTCGCAGCAACGGCAGCGGAAACGCCTGCGGCAAACAGCAAGGAGGCACCCGCTGCTTCCCATTCCCGAGAGGACGAGATCCTGCAGTTCTTGGCAGAGCACCCCTCAATCACCCGAAGGGAAGCGCAGACGTTGCTCGGGATCGGCCAGTCCACGGCCGGCCGCATATTGAAAGAGATGGTGGATAAGGGGCAAATCGCAAGGCACGGCGGAGGTCGCACCTTGCGATACGAATTGGCGTAACGATGTGTCTCTGAGGTAATTGCCCACTACGCCTTCCGTCCAGGCAGGCATAGCAAAAGGGAGCCGCGACCACTCCCCTCGATTCGATTCATTTCTAACCATTCTAACCACCATGGTTAGAATGTGCCGATTTCCCAGAAGGGCTTGTCTCAGCACTGCGAAGTTGTGGAGCGTGACGCGGCTGGGGTAGCTGAGCTCTGCTATGGTGTCAGCCGTGCTGACACCCAACCCGGCGAACGTTTCGATGGTCTTCGCCCTTTACCCTGCGCTGTACATCCGAATGATCCTACCGGTTCTCTTTTGGCCCAGGATTTCCACCGCAGTCCCAGGGGGCTAGAAGGATAAATCAGGCAGGGCCATTGCAGCGCTACGTGTTGAGAACTTGGCCAGCAACGAGAAGTTTGTGAAACGTTTTGTGAAGCGTGGCAGGACGAAGCTACCTCTCGGCAAAGGTACCCCAACCGCCGGCAGGAACGTCGACACAGCTTTCGAGGTAACTCTTCATGATGTCTTCCAATGTGGGCACGCGTCCTTCGGCCAATATGCCCAAGGCATCCAGCACATCGAATACGGCGGCTGCGTCATCGACCCCGAGGAGGTCTTCGTTGCACAGGTCCAACCTCGCACCAAGCACAGTATACCCGTGCTGCACAGCGACCCTCGCAAGGGCATCGTCATCGGCAACCAGCGGGTGCCTTTGGATCTCGACAACCAGCCCATACTCTTCGCCGGGCTTTCTGGAATCAAGATCGAACGCGAGCCCGATCTCTTGGACGACGAGCCACGTTTCGGCATATAGCTTCCCTGCCTCGTCCAAGAATAGCCTCGTCATGGCGGGCACGACATCCCCATACCCAAGAAACTTCCCGCAAAGAAGCGTTTTCGACAGGGAAGAAACCTTCGGATAGCGAGACAGCCACGCCCTGCCCTCTCGAGTTTTAAGCAAGGGGCAAACCTCTTCGGGATTTCCAAGCATTTCCGTAAGCATGTAGAACCTGGCACAGAAGGCGGCGGCGGTAATGTTAATCCGAATGCCGGGCGCGTAATGGCTCATCGGAGTCTCGAAGCCGGCGGCCCTTTCATACGCGCCTCTGCACTCGGCACGCATACCAAGCAAGGCGTAGCACAGGCTCATCTCGAGATAGGGATATCCGAGGGACGGTTGCTTGTTGAGCGTAGCGAGGCGCTCTTCGGCAATCGAGAGCTGCATTTTTGCCACCTCGGGTTTGTCGTACAGTGTCAGCCGGGCAAGCTGCCATCGACACTCGAGCGCCGCCATAACCTGCAAGCTTCCCTCAAGGAGGCCTATAGCCTCATCAGTGTACGACACGGCGCGCTCAACGTTCTCTCCCACCATTAAGGCTAGGGCAGCGCGTTCTCGCAGCACTTGGGAGCGCCGCAGAATCGCCTCGGGAGGAAGGCCATCCTCCATCACATCCAAATCATGCTCCGCGTCCCCATCCTTGAAATACCGCATTACGCTCTCAGCCAAAGTATTTAGGGAGCGGTCATCCACCGCCAAGCCCGAAAGCATCGCCCTCAGGTTCATATGGGCATAGTAACGTGCATCGGGGTCGCTCACGCACAAAAACCGATCGCATCCTTCGAAGAAATTGAGCACGGGGGCGGGGTCGAGCCCGTCGGCCCACGCGATTCTTCCCAAGCTCGCCATAGCGACGACGCGCTGTTGCTCGGAAAGGGAGGCATTGCTGAGGGTGCTTTCGACCTCGGCCAAATACAACTTGTTCCTGTCCTCGATGCTTGCCCCTATCTGCCTCATGAAAAGAAGCCGCAGATTGAAGAGCTGCCCAAAATCGTTGGGGCCAATCGGCGCAAGCGCCTTTTCGCATTCCTCAATCAACCCCCACCCTTCTTCAATGCCGCCATCAGGCAAGCCGATTTTCGTTTTATTCAATGTTGCATTCTCAAACAGTAGCAAGAGGAACGACTTATTCCGAACGCCCAGACGCTTGGCTTCACGATACGTCTTCTTGAACTCGTCGTCGGCGACTTTGAACTGACCGTTCACGATATAGCCAACCGCGCGGTTGTGCCAAAGCTGGACTTTGATGAAAGGGTCTGTCTTGTCGGATATCTCGGCCAAGGCGCTTTCGAGTTCCGCTTGCGACCCAGCACGATCGCAAGCGGAGTCCGCGATAATATGGAGGGCGAAATGCCTGAAAGCCGGTTCTAAGTTTTCGTCCTCAAGCATCCTTTTTGCAACGCCGTTGTTTCCCAAGTAGATGTTGCAGAAAATCCTGTCCTTGTCGAGGCAGGCGAGCTGCCTTCTGGACAGTCGATCACGGTCAACCGAGTTCATCAGCCTGAAGGCAGCTACGTAGTCGCAATCGGGAAGAGAGGGATCAGCCTTGCCCACTATGTCATCTAGCCGCTGCGCACACCAAAAATAGTTGGCGGGAAGAGCGAGCAGACACACCGCGAGAAAGACCGATGCCACACCCGTCAACCATAAAAGGCTAAGCCTAACCGATGCAAACAATGCGACGAACGCCAGTGCCACAACAAAGATATCAGCCTTGTAAAACCGCGCCAAAGCCTGCTTACACAACCACAGCAACGCCGGCGCGACGACAATCGAAACCGCCAGGATAGAAAGGGCCGGGTCAGGCCCCGTGATGATATCAATCGCAGCAAGGATATCTTGGAACCCCATAATCCTCCGCTAGACTCGAGTCCAATACTCGTTTGCTATTGTAGCTTGCATTCTATAGTGATCTTCCTTCATGTAGTTTCAAATAGAACACATGTTTTGGAAATTGTTTTTGCAATGACTGGGATATCCGCAACCCGCCGCCAGCATAAAACGCGCATTGTGAGAATTACCTGATCAGCCAGTTTGCAAATACTACCAGCGGACTGCATATGCCAGCTCGATTGCGAGCTACGAGGGCTTCGCGGCGTGCGCATGTTCACCGGCGACAAGGCCGTCGGCATGGTCGGCTCGCTCGCCGAGATGTTCCCTGGGGCCAAGTGCCGGCGCTGTGCAGCGCACTTCATCCGCATACAGTGGTCTACTGCCCCTGCGCCCTGTACATAGCCTCGGTTGTCTCGTGGGCGCCGGCCACCGTCAGGGTGGCGCCGTGCTCATGGCACGCCGTCCAGACGGGCTCGCCCCCGAAAAGCCGTACGAAGGCGAAAAGTAAGGCGAGAAAATGGCCTTCCTGTTGCACCTGATTGGAATGGGTATGGGGCTGTGCACGCTCGTCGCCTACGCCTGCATCAAGGTAGGGGCTGAAAGCGAAGCGGTTGACGACGCGAGCTGATTAGTGATCGTCAAACTGTTCGGAACCGAACGAAAATAGAGAGGCCCTTTGCAAAAAGGACCTCTCTGCTGATGGCATTCTAGAGAACAGCCCTGGATTGCCCTAAGGCAACAGTAGTGAAATCTTTTCCTTGACCTTACTTGCCATGGCGTAAGACTTAGCAGCTTTGGATGTTCCGCCAAGGGCCAGATAAACATCCATCACCATGTCCGCAACAGTTTGAATAATTTCATCTGAAAGCTTGTCAAGGTCGAGATTCTCTATGTCACCAAATGTCAGGCTATCTTTATTGGACAACATGGAAGCAACGCCCATTATCACGTAAAATCTTATGTCGCTTATTTGGGAACCCTCTAAGTCTCTCTTAATTTGTGGAAACTTCAGGCAAACCTGTTTTCCGAGACTAGCGGCTCTGTAGTAAGCCTCAAGGTTGCCATCCTGCCCAAATATTTTCTTATATTGAACTTCGTCAGACAAAAGTGTCGACGGCCTTGCCCTTGCCTGATCCGGCCTGCCGAGAAGTATCGACATCATGCATTGCGCAAGAAAGGAGAGGGTTACGATCTCTTCTCTCTTCCTCCCCTGGTTTTTGTAATAGTTCTTCCGCCTTTCGTAATACAGTCCATTTCTTTTCATGTAGAGTTCTATCTGGATATGGATTTGGTCAGTAGCGCGAAGCGATGTCTTTTTCACCTGAGTTTGGTTGTTCGTCGCCAGTATCACTCTGTTTCTGGTCTCATCGCTTCCCGGCACAAGGATTTTTACCATCACATTTCTGGAATCTTCGGCGTCTTCTGTGCGAGACTCCATAAATTTATATATTTCATACGACGTTTGAAGTCCATTAACGATGCGAGGCTCTTCCATTTTCACTTCTGCTCCTGCTATTTGGTAGGCTTCAGAAGCCAGTATCGTTACCCCGTTGTTGAGCCACCAGAAATCGTCTTCGCTAGGATGCTCCAACGTTTCCCTGATTCCTTTGTTGACTGAAACATTTCCCTCGTAATCTCTGACGTTCGCCTCAAAAAGATAGCTACGGAGCTGTCCTTGGTCGTCAGTGAGGAAGCGGTAGTAATCCGACAAAGACACCAGGCCAAAGACATCCGTTCTCTGAGGAACTGATGCATAGGACCCCGAAAAGCGCATAACAAGCCCACTCTCTGCGGGAGGCGACCAGATGCGCATCAATTCGTCTGCTCCAACTAAAACACACGAAGAACTAAATCGGCTTACGCCGACGATTTCGTCAATGGCAGCGGGAAGCTGCTCTTTCTGAATCTTAACGCCGTCCGATGGTGAATCCGCATTCGCGATGTACACGAACTTCATTCGGATTTCGTTTCCGGCCATCGCCGCCGCTTGAATCGCTTCTCTTATTCTTCCAAAAGTATCGATAACGCGATCAGAATATTTATCGTCGAAATCATTTAAGTTTTTATCGAATGTCAGAAGGTCATTGCAGGTGTCCTTCCACTTCAAGAACGCGTCTTCTTTGAATGATTTTGAAACCTTAGTCTGAAGAATAACAATTTCAACCCTTGATCCACGATTGATGTAGTTTTGAATCTGGACATCCTCACTCAAGAAATAATTGTTGGCGAAGATGTAAATAGCATCGCAGCCCCCGTCTCGCGACCCTCCAATGAGCCCTTCCGCTATCTCATCGTCGTCAAGGTCGTATGGAGCCATGTATCGAGAAGAAGCCAACAGTTCAAAGTAGTCCCCTTTAGAACTATATTCAGTCTGCTTAGAGAATTCGTCCGAAATGAATCCGTCTATCAGAATCTGGCTGTTGGTTGGCATTCTTCCTCCTAAAGATGAATAAACTAATGAAATGATACGACTTTTATGAATTTAGTGTAAGCACCAAAACAACCGCGTCTTAACAGCCTGATAAGCTTTGGGCAAAATCGTCGCAACACTTTATTCAGCATGGGCTGCGGTGACGCAGGCAAACATAGAACGCAGGAACATGTGGGCAGATCGTGAGTAACCGTCTTTCTCCGTACCGCCCGCTACAGGCGGTACGGAGAAAGACGGTTACTCGATAGGTATCTATCGGAATGCGACGCTGCTATATCACTGCATAAACTGGTCGACTTTGGGAACGGTTACGCTTTCAATAGCGGCACTTATTCAGATGACGGCAACTATAAAGTTCAGACAATCAAGAACGTGCGGGACGGCAACGTTGACTGTTCTGACGCCAATCGTATCGTGAACATTCCTGGCCGCATAAAATCGTATTGCAGACTCATGCTAGGAGATATCGTGCTTTCGCTCATGGGCAGTGTTGGTAGGGTCGGAATTGTTGCGGAACCTGACTGTTTACTTAATCATCGAGTTGCCGTGCTCGTTTCTGTCAGGAAAGACACGCTGACAGGATTTTTTTCTGGTTCTGGCAAACTGCCTTTAAGGAACATATGATTGGCATTGCACAGGGAACTGCCCAGTCTAACCTGAGCGCCTTGAAAAACTACAGTTGGAGATACCCCATAATTCCGGTGCCATTTCGGCACTTTGCGAGAACTTGATGCCTCTGTTCGATACCATTCTCGACAACAGGATTGAAATGCAAGCACTTTCCTCGCTTAGAGACGCTCTCCTGTCGATGCTAATGAGCGGGGAAAATCGCGATTGACGAGGTTGTACAATTTGAACATGGACAATAAGGGAACAACGACAAGTTACGAAGGCGTGCTGCCCTCCCATATGCCATTCGATATCTGGGAGGTATACGCCCGTCTCGTGCTTCAATTCCTTGATGAAGCAACGTATAGAAACCTGTCGCATAGGGACAAACCCGACCTTTGGGATGAACTCCATGACCTGGGAGTCGAGGTAACCCAAGCAATATCTCAAGAAACCCAGGAGGCGGACGCTTTGTATGCGAAGCTCCGCGAAACGGATGACGCAAAGCTTAAGGAACGGCTGACGGAACGAATCGAGCAGGTTGGTGCTGAGGTGTTTGATTGGGGCCTCTTCGGTCCCAGCGGCAAAGATTCTTTTGGCCTGGTTATAGAAGCTTACAAGGAAAAACTTGGTAAGCTAAACGGCGGCGGGTGAATCACATACCACACGAGCACCACCCCCTTGCTGTCTTATGTGTGGCTCACGGGGTTTGGGTATGGCTTCGCCAGGGCGCTTGTGCGCGAAGGCGCTCCATATTCAAACCCTGAGCCCAGTTAGACAAGCACGTGGCTCTGCCCCACCGTGAACGGTATGTATGAGTGCAGTTGCTAGAGACGCGGACGTGTATCGCAAAATGACCGCGACTCCAGCTGGCTGCGTGCGAACCAGTCAAGCGGGAACAAAACTGGACCGCACGCAAACAGCTGTAGGACTACTGCGAATTGTCATGAAATATCAGATCGAAAATAGCTTGCACATAGACAAGAACAAAGTCATTCGATGCGATACGTATGACGACGCTATTGGAGCTCGTGGTTTTTCTGGCACCGCCGTTACGGCCGGATGCTGATCGACCCTGTACTTAGCAGCTTGCTGGAGCCGTGAGCACAGTTGAACCCATGTAACGTTAGGTATCCTAGCACAAGGCGGCTGGAAACCGATTTAGGACGTGCACGACAACATATCGTTCATTAGCAGTGCTTAAGGGCGTTATATTGCAAACTTGTTCACATTAACGCAGGTTTATGCGTGTGCGGCTGTTGGCATGCACCGCCCAAGCCGCAACGCTGACGGCGTGAAATGCAAAAAGGAATTGAGTTGGGCTAACAAACTATGTACAGAAGTGGGAAGTAAGTTGCGCAACTTTTTGCGGTGCGGGTGTTGGTGTGGCGTCACTTTGGTTTGCGTGCTGGTTGCATATGAAAAAAGCCTTCGGTTTCCCGAAGGCTTTGCATTCACGAAGGTGGAGACGAGGGGAATCGAACCCCTGACCTCTTGACTGCCAGTCAAGCGCTCTCCCAGCTGAGCTACGCCCCCATGACGTGGAGATACTATAGGGGAAGATTCTTGGTAGTGCAAGAAGTTTTTTGCAATTGATTCTCGCACTTACGGGTTTTTCTAATCGCCCACCGTCCTGATAGAACCCTAATGCAGCAAATAACCGATTGCGACGCCTTGGTGGACTTGAATCTTGGCCGTTTTCCGGACGACATTAGAGATGCCGGTGTCGGCTAACAGGCCCAGGGGGCTATGATCTAGCTCCCACTCTAGGCCGTGTTCGCTTACTACCGTTCCAGGGGCTATGGCGATGATGGAGAACGTTTTGCCTTCGGAGCCCTCGATGGTCCACGACTCGCCTGCGTGAAGTATGCGGGCGACCACCCTGTCCTCGGCGATCCAGATGGGGGCATCCTCGTAGCCTGCGAGCAACCCCAGCACGGAAAGTGCCATATCCGGGCGGCCGCCGGTGGCGCAGGTCGCAACCACTTCGGCATCCGGCCAGCGACGGCGGACGGAATCGAGCGCCAACGCCAGATCGGTATAGTCCTTATACGGGTCATGGCGTTCAACTTCAAAGGCTTCGGCAGCATCGACCAACGCGCGCCCGGCGTCGCTCACCGTGTCGGCATCTCCCACATATACGTCGCAGTCTAGCTCCGCACCCATAAGAGCGTCGAGCCCGCGGTCCACGGCGACAACGTGGTCACACTCCCCCGCCAGTTGACGCAGCAGATCCGCGCTCGCCACAACGGGCGAGCCGCAGACCACTAATACCTTACAAGCCATGACCCTCGCCTATCCCTCAAACGAAAGCACGCGGGCTAGGTCCAGGTCCTCATAGCTATCGATAAAGATATCGCAGTTGGCGCGCACGTCGTCGCGCTTCATGCGGCCGTGCGGATCATAAATACCTACACGCTTAAAGCCGGCGACCCCTGAGCTCTTAAGGCCAAAGACCGCGTCCTCAAACACCCAAGCGCGCTCAAACCTGCACCCGTGGCGCTCCTCCAAGCGGCGCAGCGCCAGCTCGTACACATCGGGGAACTGCTTGGAGCGTCCCGCCTCGCCCGTCGTGGTAACAAACTCCATGTAGTCATCGAGCCCGGCGCCCGCAAGCGCAGACGTAACCAGCTCGGCCGGCGTGGAAGTGGCAACGCACATGGCAATACCGGCCTCCTTCGCCTGCTTCAAAAATGTAAGCAAGCCCTCGCGCGGTGGCACCTTGGAGTAGCCATCGATCAGAATGTCGCTCAGCTCGCGGTAGAGCTCTTCGCCATTTTCGCCAATGCCCCAGATGTCGTGGTAGGCCTGGCACTCGTCCTCGAGCGACAAATGCTCAAACTGGGCAAAATCGTCGACCGTCACGTCAATGCCGTGGCGGTGCAATAACTCGGGCTGGGCATAGGCCCAAACGGGGGTGCTATTAACCAGCGTGCCGTCGCAATCGAAAATAAAAGCAACACTTGGGGCAGCGATGTGGTTCATAAACGAGCCTTTCGATGTCAAATGGTAAACAACCTGCTAAAAACGTTTTACCAAACGTCAACCTAACAATCTAGAAACGCTAATTGGTAAAACTGTCAAGAGTTTTACCACGGCAATTCTGCAAGTGGTATAAACATAGCGCTTACCGATTAAACGCCACCGCAAATCCTCTTTCGTTCATAAAAGTAACGTACAGGTGCTATCTTAATTTGTGCCGAAAGTTTCACCGAGCACGCGAGGTGGAACGAATCACTGAAACTTTGCCGTCCCATCGATTCGTGCAGCCTTGGACCTTTCGCATTTAGTCACCAAGGCAATACGCTGCCGCGTCATGATGGGATCAAACGTGAGCGATACAAAGCTAAAGCCAGCAACCAAAAAGCCTGCTACCCGTAAAGCCGCCCCGCATGCACCGGAGCTCACCAAGGACGATGTCTACCTGTTTGGCATCGGTACGTGGGAGCGCAGCTGGGAAAAGATGGGCGCACATCCCGACACGCAGCAGCGCACGCGCGGCTGGCGTTTTTGCGTTTGGGCGCCCGACGTTAAGAGCGTCCACGTTATCGGTGAATTCAACAATTGGGATGAACAAGCCAACCCGCTGGTGCCCGTGCATACGAGCGCCATTTGGGAAGGCTTTATTCCTGGCGCAGAGCAAGGTCAGCTCTATAAATACCTCATCGAGACCAACGAGGGCGAAAAGCTCTACAAGGCCGACCCGTATGCCTTTAAGGCCGAGTGCCCTCCGGGTACCGCCAGCGTGCTGTGGACCCTGGATGGCTACAAGTGGAACGACGCCGCGTGGCTCAAGCGCCGCGCCGGCCACAACCACATGTCGCAGCCGCTCAACATCTACGAGGTGCATATTGGCTCGTGGAAGCGCCACGGTGACGCGCCACAGGGCGAGCCGGACGAGTACGGTAACTACCCCGGCCCCATGGATCCCTTCCCCGCGCAGCGCGGCGAGTTCTACACCTATGACGACCTGTCGGTGGAGCTCGTGGACTACGTGCGCGACATGGGCTACACGCATATCGAGGTCATGCCGCTTATGGAGCATCCCTTCGATGGCTCCTGGGGCTACCAGACAACCGGCTACTTTGCCGCCACATCGCGCTACGGCAACCCACAGCAGCTCATGCACTTTATCGATGCGTGCCATGAGGCGGGCATCGGCGTGATCATGGACTGGGTGCCCGGCGGTTTTTGTGCCGACTCCCACGGCCTTGCCACCTTTAACGGCCACATGCTGTTTGAGCACGAGATTCACCCCAACTGGGGCACGCACAAGTTTGACTTCGCCCGCGGCGAGGTCCGCTCCTTCCTGGTCTCCAACGTGCTGTATTGGATCGAAAACTTCCACGTGGACGGCATTCGCATGGACGGCGTGTCTAGTATGCTGTACCTCAACTTTGGCATCGACGATCCGGGGCAAAAGAAGTTCAACAAGTACGGTACTGAGGAGGACCTGGACGCCAGCGCGTTTATCCGCCAGGTCAACTGCGCCGTGGAGGCGCACTACCCCGACGTGATGATGATGGCCGAGGAGTCCACCGCGTGGCCGCTCGTGACCTATCCGCCGCAGGACGGCGGCCTGGGCTTCCACTACAAGTGGGACATGGGCTGGATGAACGACACCCTGCACTACATGCAGACCGATTTTCCGTGGCGCCCCGGCAACCACGGGCTGCTCACGTTCTCCATCATGTACGCCTTTACCGAGAACTTTATTTGCCCGCTGAGCCACGACGAGGTCGTGCATGGCAAGTGCTCGCTCATCGGCCGCATGCCGGGCGACTGGTGGCGCCAGTTTGCCGGTCTGCGCACGCTGGCTTTCTACCAGATGACGCACCCCGGTGCCAAGCTCAACTTTATGGGCAACGAGATCGGCCAGTTTATTGAGTGGCGCTACTACGAGTCCATCCAGTGGTTCCTGACCGAGCAGTACGAGACCCATGCACATCATCAGGCGTTTATCAAGGCGCTCAACCACCTGTACACCGCCGAGCCCGCCCTGTACGAGCGCGGCTACACCGACGACGGCTTTACCTGGATCGACGCGGACAACTCCAAGCAGTCCATCGTGAGCTTTGTGCGCCAGGGCGAGGACGTCGACGACGACCTGGTGATCCTGATCAACTTTGATCCGGCGAGCTACGAGAGCTTCCGCGTGGGCGTGCCGCGCGAGGGCGACTGGGAGGTCATCTTTGACTCCGACCGTCCCGAGTTCGGTGGCAGCGGATTCGCCGGCGAGGAGCCCTACACCTGCTCGAGCGAGCCCTATCCCTGGAACGGGCAGATGGACTCCATCGAGATGAAGGTGCCCGGGCTGGCAGGCGTGGTGCTTAAGCGCCGCGGTCCCAGCAGCTACAAGCCGCCGGTGGTTGAGGCTCCCAAGGTTGCGCCCAAGAAGCGCACGTCCACGGTAAAGCCCAAGCCTGCGGCCGCTAAAAAGGCTCCGGCCAAGGCGAAGGCCACGACCGCCAAGGCCAAGACTAAGGCTGCCGCAAAGCCCACTGCTAAGGCTACCGCAACCAAGAAGCCGGCTGCAAAAAAGGCCGCTACCAAGGCTAAGTCTGCTTCTGTTAAGACGTCTGCCAAGGATGCGTAACAAAGCCGTTATAGCTGTAATTACCCGCCTCGCCGAGGCGTAGGATACAAGTCATAACCGTTCCGGGAGAAACATCCCCGGGGGAAAGGAACGTATGAATAAGATCTTCGACAACAAGCAGGAGTTTACCGAGCTCTATCGCGATGCCGTCATGAGCATCAGCGGCAAGAGCGTCGAGGCCGCCAGCGACCTCGACCGCTTTAACGCCCTGGCCAAGCTCGTGGCCGAGAAGGCGCGCACCGTTGCCACCAAGAGCGACGCCCGCGCCACCGCCGAGGGCAAGAAGCGCGTGTACTACTTCTCGATCGAGTTTTTGATTGGCCGCCTGCTCGACAACTACCTGCTCAACTTTGGCGTGCGCGACATGGTCGCCGAGGCGCTCGACGACATGGGCTTCGACCTTTCCGTCATCGAGAACCAGGAGCCCGATCCGGCTCTGGGCAACGGTGGCCTGGGCCGTCTGGCCGCATGCTTCCTGGATTCCATGGCAGCCGAGGGCATTGCCGGCTACGGCAACGGCATGCGCTACCGCTACGGCCTGTTTAAGCAGGAGATCGTCAACGGCAGCCAGGTCGAGGCCACCGACGAGTGGCTAACCCACGGCTATCCCTGGGAGGTCCGCCGTCAGGACAAGGCCGTGACCATTAAGTTTGGTGGCCACGTCGAGGGCTTTGAGGAGAACGGCCGCACGTTCTACCGCACGGTGGACACGCAGGACATCCTGGCCGTTCCTTATGATATCCCCGTGGTGGGCTATGCCGGCGAAACCGTCAACAAGCTGCGCGTCTGGGCCGCCGAGCCGGTCGAGGAGCACTTTGACCTTGAGGCCTTCAACCGCGGCGACTACGCCCTGGCCGACGCCGAGCGCGCCGAGGCCGAGGCCATCAGCGCCATCCTCTACCCCAACGACGCCGGCGAGCACGGCCGTCTGTTGCGTCTGAAGCAGGAGTACCTGTTTGTCTCGGCCGGCATCTACAGCCTGCTCGACACCTTTGAGAAGGAGCACGGCGAGAACTGGGAGCTGCTGCCGCAGTTTGTTGCCATCCATACCAACGACACCCACCCCGCCATGTGCGGCCCCGAGCTCATGCGTATCCTCATCGACGAGAAGAAGCTCGAGTGGGATGACGCCTGGAACATCGTGACGCAGGTCGTGAGCTACACCAACCACACCATCCTGCCCGAGGCTCTGGAGAAGTGGCCCATCGGTACGTTCTCCAAGCTCCTCCCCCGCGTGTACCAGATCATCGACGAGATCAGCCGTCGTTGGCACGAGTCCTTCGACACCACGCAGGAGGGCTGGCAGGAGCGTCTGCGCCAGACCGCCATCCTGTGGGACGGCGAGATTCGTATGGCCAACCTGTCTGTGATCTGCAGCCATAGCGTCAACGGCGTGGCCAAGATCCACTCCGACATCATCAAGAACATCGTGCTCAAGGACTTCTATGCCCTCACGCCCGAGAAGTTCAACAACAAGACCAACGGCATCTCGCACCGTCGCTTCTTTGCCGAGGCCAACCCCACCTACGCCAAGCTCGTCACCGATGCCATTGGCGACGGCTGGCTCAAGGACGCCTTTGAGCTGGAGAAGCTTAAGGAGTTCCAGAACGACACCGAGTTCCTGAAGGCCGTGGGTGCCTCCAAGCGCGCCAACAAGGAGCGCCTGGCCGCCTACGTCAAGGCCGAGACCGGTCTGGTCATTGACCCCAACACCGTCTTCGATGTTCAGGTTAAGCGCTTCCATGCCTACAAGCGTCAGCTCATGAACATCATGAAGGTGATGGACATCTACAACCGTCGCATCGCCGATCCCAACTTCCACGTGACGCCGACGACCTTCATCTTTAGCGGCAAGGCTGCCTCGAGCTACACCTTTGCCAAGGAGACCATCCGCCTCATTAACTCCGTTGCCGAGGTTATCAACAACGATGCGCGCGTCAACGAGGTCATGAAGGTCTGCTTTATCCCCAACTTCCGCGTGAGCAACGCCCAGCTCATCTACCCCGCCGCCGAGATCTCGGAGCAGATTTCCACGGCCGGAAAGGAGGCCTCGGGCACGTCCAACATGAAGCTCATGATGAACGGCGCCATTACGCTGGGCACCCTCGACGGCGCCAACATCGAGATCGCCGACCTGGCCGGCCGCGAGAACGAGGCCATCTTTGGCCTGACCGCTCCCGAGGTCGAGCAGCTTTGGGCATCCAACAGCTACTTTGCGTGGGATACGCTCAACAACGATCGCGAGCGTCTGGGCCGCGTGATGGACGAGCTCAAGGACAACACCTTTGCGGGTCTTTCGGGCAACTTCGAGAGCATCTACAACGAGCTCATGAACAACAACGACCCCGATCTGGTCATGGCCGATTTCCGCAGCTACGTCGACGCCTGGGAGGCGCTCACGAACAGCTACGGCGACCAGGAGACCTGGAACCGCAAGGCGCTGCTCAACACCGCCTCCTCCGGCTGGTTCTCGAGCGACCGCACCATTCGCGAGTATCGCGACGAGATCTGGCACGCGTAAAGGCGCGCGAGCTCCCTTATGCCAGCACGGCATTACTCGACGGGCGCAACGTTGCGCTGCGCCCGTCGCTAATGGGTTTAAGAACATCGATGACAGAAGGAGAAATCGATGAGTAAGAAAGAATGCATCGCGATGCTCCTCGCAGGAGGACAGGGCAGCCGATTGGGGGCACTCACCCAAAAGATCGCTAAACCGGCGGTTAGCTTTGGTGGCAAGTTCCGCATTATCGACTTTTCGCTGTCCAACTGCTCCAACTCGGGCATCGACACGGTGGGCGTTCTGACGCAGTACCGTCCCTACCTGCTGCATGCCTATGTGGGCTCCGGCGAGGCCTGGGATCTGGACAGCCGTGACGGCGGCGTGTCGATCCTGCCGCCGTACGAGACGCAGACCGGTGGCGCCTGGTATGCGGGCACGGCCGACGCCATTACGCAGAACCTCGACTACATCAAGGCCAACGACCCCAAGTACGTCCTGATTCTTTCGGGCGATCACCTGTATCGCATGGACTACCGCAAGATGCTCAAGACGCACATTGAGAACAACGCAGACCTCACGGTGAGCGTTATGCCCGTGCCGTGGGAGGAGGCCAGCCGCTTTGGCATCCTGACCACCGACCCCGAGGACGGCCGCATCACCAAGTTCACCGAGAAGCCCGATAAGCCCGATTCGAACCTCGCGTCCATGGGCATCTACATCTTCTCGGCCGACGTGCTGATCGAGGCGCTCGAGGAGGACGCTCTGGACCAGCGCTCGAGCCACGACTTTGGCAAGGACATCATCCCCAAGCTGCTCGGCGAGGGCAAGCGCCTGTACAGCTACGAGTTCCACGGCTTTTGGAAGGACGTCGGCACCATCGCCAGCTTCCACGAGACCTCGATGGACCTGCTGGGCAACAACCCCGAGTTCGATCTGTTTGACAAGCACTTCCCCATCATGTCCAACATCACCACGCGTCCGCCGCACTACATTGGCCCGGACGGCCGCTTGGACGACTGCCTGGTCTCCAACGGCTGCAAGATCTACGGCACCGCTCGCCACTCGATCATTTCGACCGATGTCATCATCGAGGAGCGCGCCGTGGTCGAGGACTCCGTGCTGCTGCCGGGTGCGCACGTTAAGAGCGGCGCGCACATCTGCCGCGCCATTTTGGGCGAGAACTCCACGGTCGAAGAGGGCGTGAAGCTCGGCTCTGTCGATACCACCAAGGATACGGCCGTCGTTGGAAATGACGTCGTTATCGGGAAGGGGGAATGATCCGATGATCAATCGCAAGGCCATCGGTTATATCACCGCTAACTACTCTTCGACCTACGGCAGCGTGCTGCTCAAGGACCGCCCCATCGCGTCCGTTCCGTTTTTGGGCCGCTACCGCCTGATCGACTTCCCGCTGTCCAACATGATGAATGCCGGCATTAAGACCGTCGGCGTCGTCATGCCGGGCAACTATCGCTCGCTGATCGACCACGTGGGCTCGGGCAAGGACTGGGGCCTGGACCGCAAGAAGGGCGGCCTGTTCATGGTGCCCGGCAACGCGTATGGCACCACCAAGGGCGGCATGCGCTTCCTGCTGCGCGACATCATCTCCAACAAGACGCTGTTCCAGCGCTCGGACAAGCCCTATGTCGTGATGATGGGCACCAACATCATCTTTAACATGGACCTCAACACCATCATCGACGCGCACGAGAACTCCGGTGCCCAGATGACCGTGGTGTACTGCAAGGCCACGCATAACGTCGATGACGAGACCAAACTCGAGATTAACGAGAACGGCCGCCTGACGGGCGTGAGCGCCGGCGTCGTGTACGGCGACAACGCCTCTATGGACTGCTGCATCGTCAACCGCGAGACGCTGCTCGAGATCATCGACCACTACCAGGCCGCCGACTATCTGGACCTGCTCGAGGCACTCCAGGGCGACTTTGGCAACATCGACGTGTGCAGCTACGAGTATAAGGGCGAGGTCGTGGGCGTGTTTAGCGAGAAGTCGCTGTATCGCCGCAGCATGGACCTGCTCGACCAGACCGTGGCCGACCAGCTCTTCGATCCTGAGCGCCCGATCCTGACCAAGGCTCACGACGTGCCGCCTTCGCGCTATGCGACCGGCAGCCACGCGTGCAACTCGATCATCTCGGCCGGCTGCATCATCAAGGGCACCGTGCGCAATTCGATCCTGTCGCGCGGCGTTGTGGTCGAGGAGGGCGCTTCGGTGACCAACTCGATCATCAACCAGAGCTGCATCATCAAGAGCGGCGCCCGAGTTGAGAATGCCATTCTGGACAAGAACAACGTGGTTCCCACCAACACCGAGCTTCGCGGTACGCCCGAGAACATCCTGGTGCTGGGCAAGGCTCCGTTAACTTCCGACACCACCATCGTACGTTAACGTTGGCACCGCAACATCGCTCGTAAACTGCAGAATAGCCGCCCGGTTAGCGCCAGGCGGCTATTCTCGAATTGCAACATGGGAGACAATATGGCTGATTCCAGCAAAAAGATGCAGATCGTGTTTGCCTCGGCCGAGTGCGCACCGTTTGTTAAGACCGGTGGCCTGGGTGACGTGGCGGGCTCGCTACCTGCGGCGCTTGTGCGCGCCGGCGCCGAAGTCATCGTGATGGTGCCCAAATACGCCACCATCAAGGACGAGTACAAGTCCCAGATGGAGCACTTCTCCGATTTTTACGTGAGCCTGGGCTGGCGCAACGAGTACTGCGGTCTCGAGAAGCTCGAGCACGACGGCGTCACCTATATGTTCATCGACAACGAGCGCTACTTTGCGCGCGACTATCCGTACGGCTTCTTTGACGACGGCGAGCGCTTTGCGTTCTTCTCCAAGGCCATCACCGAGAGCCTGCAGCACCTGCCGGCAGGCTTTGAGTGCGACATCCTGCACTGCAACGACTGGCAGACGGCGCTGGCGCCCGTGTTTTTACGCGAGTTCTACCAGGGCCTGCCACTGTACGACCGTGTGAAGACCGTATTCTCGATCCACAATGTGGCGTTCCAGGGCCAGTTTAGCGACACCGTGATGGAGGACATCCTGGGTGTGGCGCATATTCCGGCGGCCGCCTCGCAGCTGCGTTGCGACGCCTGCAGCGTCAACTACATGCTGGGCGCGCTGCGCTATGCCGACGCCATCACCACGGTGAGCCCTACCTATGCCAACGAGATCCAGACGCCCGAATTTGGTGAAGGCCTGGACGGCGTTCTGCGCGAGCGTTCGTACGCGCTGCAGGGCATTTTGAATGGCATCGACGTCGCGGTCTTTGACCCGGCGACCGATAAGCGCATTGCCGCCAACTACACGGTTGATGACCGTTCCGGCAAGGCCGTGTGCAAGGCTAAGCTTCAGGAAGAGCTGGGGCTCGAGGTTCGCGACGACCGCCCGCTCATGGTGATGGTCACGCGTCTGACACGCCAGAAGGGCATGGACCTGGTCATGTACGCGCTCGACCGCATCCTGGCCGGCGGCGTGCAGGTGGCGGTGCTGGGCACCGGCGACCGCGACTACGAGGACGGCCTGCGATATTTCCAGGACAAGTATCCCGGCACCATGGCCGCACGCATCGAGTTCGATCCGGCGCTGTCGCAGCGCATGTATGCTGCTGCCGACATGTTCCTGATGCCTTCGAAGTTTGAGCCCTGCGGCCTGTCGCAGATCATCGCCATGCGCTACGGTACCCTGCCCATCGTGCGTGAGACCGGCGGCCTGAAGGACACCGTGATCCCGTACAACGAGTTTACCGGCGAGGGTACGGGATTCTCGTTTAGCAACTTTAACGGCGATGAGATGGGCGATGCCGTATTCCGCGCGGCGCGTCTGTTCTGGGATAACCGCGAAGCCTGGAACCAGCTGGTCACGCAGGCCATGAGCCAGGACTTTAGCTGGACGCGTTCGGCCGACAAGTATCTGGACCTGTACTTCTTTATGCATCCGGAGATTGAGAGGCCGGCGGCTGTGGAGGCTGCAGCAGCTGTCGAGGAGCCGGTTGCTGCTGAGGAGCCCAAGGCCGAGGAGAAGCCGATTGAGGCTGAGCCCGCAAAGGCCGAGCCTGAGGTGAAGGCTGAGGTTGCTCCTGAGGCAGAGGTCGAGGTCAAGCCCGCTGCAAAGCCCGCAGCTAAGAAGACCACGACCCGCAAGATGACCGCTAAGAAGGCTACGACGACCAAGGCTGCTGCCACCAAGACCGCCGCAGCAAAGACGACTGCTGCCAAGGCAACGACCACGCGCAAGCGCGCGACCGCCGCTGCCAAGAAGGCCGCCGAAGCCGAGTCTGCTCCCGAGGTAAAGACCGAGGTCGCTGAGGCTAAGCCTGCGGCAAAGGCACCGGCCAAGACAACTGCCAAGAAGTCGACGGCGTCCAAGACCACGACCGCCAAGAAGACAACGGCAGCCAAGAAGACCACGGCAACGAAGTCGACGACCACGAAGGCAGCCGCAAAGCCAGCCGTCAAGGTCGAGGAGACGACCGCCGAGTCCAAGGCGGAGGCAACCGTCGAGGCCAAGCCCGCCGCCAAGACCACCACGCGAAAGCGCACGACGACGGCCAAGAAGACCACGGCAAAGACCACGACTCCCAAGGCAGAGACTAAGCCCGCTGCTGCCAAAGAGGAGCTCAAGGCCGAGGTAAAGACCAAGCCGACGCCGAAGGCCGCTGAGGTCAAGACCGCTCCAAAGGCTCCGACCAAGAAGACGTCCGTCCGCAAGGCAACGGCCACCCGCAAGCGCCGCTAGTCCGGGCGATTAAAACTAAATCCTCAACGCAAAAGAGGGCGCCCCAATAAGGCGCCCTCTTCTTGGTTGAACTTATGCATTAAATAGAGGACCGGTTTACTACGACAAAATGGCTCCGGCCGACCACAGCGAGTAATCTAAAAAATTGGCAACGCTTCTACCTGCGGTTTTAATATTACCAAAATGACCGTGGTTAAGATCATTCAATTCGTCGTAGTAAACCGAAGTACTTTTGTTTGGCTAAAAATAGTATCAGTCTAGGCTATTTCGGATATCGCGATAATTTGGATGGTAAAACGATTTTCTAGGACAACCGTTCGCCGATGGTAAACGGATGTTGTTTATACAGCCTGTGTACAACAGATATACTTATATCCTGTGCGTAAAGCCCATGGCCAGCAGGCCATGATTCAATTGAACTGGACCGTACTATGAGATTGATACACAACAGCCGTCTGCCGCAGTTTCGCACTCCGTTTGGCGCTGTGACCACAGGAACTACCCTTTCGCTCTCCGTGATTCTGGAGGATGCCGATCCCGCGCAGGCAACGCTTACGCTGCGCACCTGGGTCGATGAGATAGGTGAGTCTCGGTATCCCATGACGCACGAGGGCGACGGCATATTTACCGCCGAGCTGGAGTGTACCGAGCCCTGTCTTATCTGGTACAGCTTTATCTGCAATATCGAAGGCCAGCCCGAGGTTCGCCTGGGCGCGCCACAGGGCCGCACCGGCGGAGAAGGCGTAACCTACGACTACGCCGAGGTACCGTCATTCCAGGTCACCGTCTACAAACACCGTGAGAACCGTCCCACCTGGTACGAGCGCGGTATGGTCTACCAGATCTTCCCCGATCGCTATGCCCGCGACGAGCACTGGCGCGAGCGCACGCTGGCCGAGGTCGAAAAACCGCGTAAGGGCATTCAGCGCCGCATGGTCGAGGACTGGAACGAGCCGCCTGTGTACGAGCGCGCCGAGGACGGCTCCATCAAGACCTGGGACTTCTACGGCGGCTCGCTCAAGGGTATCCAGAATGACCTGCCTCGCATCGCCGAACTGGGCTTTACAGCCATCTACCTCAACCCCATTTTTGAAGCCGCGAGCAACCACCGCTACGACACCGCCGATTACACCAAGATCGATCCGATTCTGGGCACCGAGCAGGACTTTACTGAGCTGTGCGAGGCGGCCGAGAAGCTGGGCATTTCCATCATTCTGGACGGTGTGTTCAACCACACGGGCGACGATTCGATCTACTTTAACCGCTACGGCAACTATCCCGGTGTCGGCGCGTGGCAGAGCGAGGACTCTCCGTGGCGTGATGCGTTTTATTTCCACGAGGACGGCTCGTACGACTGCTGGTGGGGCGTGGGCAATATGCCCGCCATCAATGAGAGCTCCGAACTGGTACGCGAGCGGATTCTGGGCAAGGACGGTATCATCCGCAAATGGCTGCGCGCCGGTGCCCATGGCTGGCGCCTCGATGTGGCCGACGAGCTTTCCGATGACTTCCTGACCGAGATCAAAAAGGCCGTGCTCGCCGAGAAGCCCGACGCGCTGCTGCTCGGCGAGGTCTGGGAAGATGCCTCCAACAAGATCAGCTACGGCCATCTGCGTCGCTATCTACAAGGCTCCGAGCTCGACTCGGCCATGGATTACCCCTTCCGCGACATGGTCATTGGATTTTTGATGGGCTACAAAAATGCCTACCAGGCAGCCGAGGATATCGAGACCCTACGCGAGAACTATCCGCGTGAGGCCCTGTCTTGCGCGCTCAACCTGCTGTCGAGCCACGACCGTCCGCGCATCATCTCGGTGCTCGGCGGCGGCCCCGACGAGTCGCAGCTGCCCGAGTGCGAGCGCAGCAAATGGCGCCTGGACGAGAACGCGATGGGCCTGGCCAAGAGCCGTTTTTGGCTCGCGACGCTCATGCAGATGACGTTCCCCGGTGTGCCTTCGATTTACTATGGCGACGAGTACGGCCTTGAGGGCCTGACCGATCCGGGTAATCGCCGCACCTTGCCGACCAAGGAAGACCTGCACGACTTCGATACGTTCGCAATCGTCAAGAACGCATCTGCTGTGCGCCGCGCGCTGCCGTTTATGATCGACGGTGAAATCAAGGCCTTTGCGCTCAATGACGAGGTGCTGGCCTACAACCGTACCGGTAAAGACGGCGAGTCCGCGACCGTCATCATCAACCGCAGCCTGCGCAACTCGCATCGTGTGACGATTCCGGCGCTCGACGAATGCGCAAGTGACGTGATCAGCGGTCATGAGTGCGAGATCCACAACGGCACGGTCACGCTCGACCTGTACCCGCTCGGTTCGTCGATCATCTATCACCACGCCGAGCAGCGCCTGCAGGAGCCGCTCGATCACGGTGCGGGTGTTGTATGCCATATCACATCAGTGCCGACCGACGACGGCGAGCCCGGTACGATCGGCGCGCCCACGCGTCGTTTTATCGACCATCTGGCCGCCATGGGCATGCGCTACTGGCAGGTTCTCCCCGTCAACCCCACGGACTTCTTCCGCTCCCCTTACGCCGGTCCTTCGGCCTTTGCAGGCAATATCGACCTGCTGCCCGAAAGCCACGAGGAGCTGGCAGCCGACTTTGAGACCTGGAAGGCCCGCGGAGGCGAGGATGCCGATCCGCTGTACACCGCGTTTAAACATCGCAATGCCGATTGGCTCGAGAAGTACTGCGTCTACATGGCCGTCAAAAAGTACTTTGAGGGCGAGTCTCGCCACAATTGGCCGGCAGATGTCGCTCGCTACAACGAGCATCTAATCGACGACAAGCGCTTCCACAACGAGGCCGAGCTTCAGGCGTACATGCAGTACCGCTTTGACCTCGCTTGGTGTGAGCTCATGAACTATGCGCACAAGAAGGGCATCGAGGTCATCGGCGATATTCCTATGTACGTGTCCGACGATTCGGCAGACGCGTGGAGCGAACCCGAGAACTTCTGGCTGTCCGATACCGGCAAGGCGATTGAGATTTCCGGCGCGCCGCCCGACAACTTTGCGCCCGAGGGCCAGATGTGGGGCAACCCGACGTTCCGCTGGGACCACATGAAGCAGAACGGCTATAGTTGGTGGATGGATCGCCTGCGCCGCGCGTTCTCGCTCTACGACCGCGTGCGTCTGGATCACTTCCTGGGATTCCACAGCTATTACAGCATTCCCGCGGGCAAGGCATGCGCCGACGGCCGCTGGCTGGCGGGCCCGGGCAAGGACCTGTTCCAGACCGCCTATGACGAACTGGGTCCGCTCAACTTTATCGCTGAGGACTTGGGCTATCTGACGCCCGGTGTTCGTGCCATGGCATCGACCTGCGGTTTCCCCGGCATGGACGTGCTGGAGTTTAGCGACTACGACGTTCGTTGCGGTGTGCATCCCACGCCCGGCAAGATTCTGTACACCTCGACGCACGATACGTCGACGCTGGCCGGTTGGTGCACCCGTACCTTTGCGGGCGGCGATGAACCGATCGGTGTTGAGGTGGCGGCCAAGCTGATGAGCGACGCGCTGGCAAGCGACGCTCCCCTGGTGATGATGCCACTGCAGGATGTCCTGGGGCTTAGCGACGACGCGCGCATGAACGTTCCGGGCGTGGCCACGGGCAACTGGACCTGGCAGGCTGACGAGGCGGACATTGCAGCCGCCGAGAACAAAACCGCACAGCTCCTGCGCAACAACCATAGATTCTGGGGTGAAGCGTGATAAAACCCCCGATATAGGGTACAGTTACAGACGTTTGAATTTATGCGGGCAGAGTAATCTGCCCGCTTTGTGCTGAAAAGGAAGTATTATGGCGCGCTACGAATACAAGTGCTCGAGCTGCGGCAACGTGTTTGAGGTTGAGCATCCCATGTCCGAGACTCCCGAGGTCGTGTGCCCCAGCTGCGGTGCCCCGGCGGCCAAGACGTTCTCGGCCAGCGGCATTAAATTTGAGGGCAG
Source organism: Collinsella sp. CLA-JM-H32 (assembly GCF_040098165.1). Classification (NCBI taxonomy): domain Bacteria; kingdom Bacillati; phylum Actinomycetota; class Coriobacteriia; order Coriobacteriales; family Coriobacteriaceae; genus Collinsella; species Collinsella sp. CLA-JM-H32. Next base: position 73,675 of record NZ_JBBNMZ010000007.1, on the reverse strand, counting down.
CGGTTTCTACAACACCGATCAACGAAGCGGCGGCTCCAGTACCAACGCCACCAGTGGCTGCTGCGCCAACTGCCCGCATAGCCACTAGGAACCAAGCAGCCCCGCGACCAAAACCGATCGCGGGGCTATTTCTTTGCTCTATGGGTAGTTAATTAAGCTACCCAGGTTTCCTTGTGAGTTGCGGTGAAATAAGGACTGTTTGGCGGGCAGAAGCGGCTTTTCAATCCCTATTTCACCGCAACTTAGTCGTTACTTGTGGACCAGTCTGGCGCAGAAGTGGCCGTCGTAGGAGTCGGCGTTTACCGGCACGCTTTGGAAGAGGCCTCGATCGTTCTGGCGTACGGATACGAGCTTCTTGGCCTGATCGAACTCGGGGAGTTGCAGAATCTGTGCATCGGAAAGCGGTGCCACGCTAAAGCCGGCACCCTCGGGAGAAGCAAGGAACGCGTCCACCACCTGCGTGTTCTCCTCGTCGAAGACGGAGCACGTCGCATAGATGAGCTCGCCGCCGGCAGCCACGCGCGCGGCGGCTTCCTTGAGCATCGACAGCTGCAGTTTGGGCAGCTCAACCGTCACATCCTTTTCGGTCAGACGCCACGGAATCTCGGGATGACGACGCATGGTGCCGGTGCCCGAGCACGGCGCATCGATAAAGACCGTGTCGAACTTAACCGGCTCGCCGAGCATGGCATCAAACGATGTGAGCACCTCATCAAGCTCGCAAGCATCGCCCGAGACCGTGCGAACACCCGTAATACCCGCCTTATGCAGGCGCGCGAGATTCTGATCACATTTACGATCATGCAGGTCAAGCGCCGTATGCTGACGTTCATAGCCCGCACGCTTGGCCTGACACATCATCACATAGGTCTTGGTGCCACGACCGGCACCAATCTCAAGGCAGCTTCCAGGGCGCGTGGCTGCCGTGGCGATAAGCTGCGCGTTGAGATCAGATGCCACCGCGGCAGCACGCTCAAACACACCCGAAGCAACGGTAACCTGGGCATCAACCGGGGCATGGCAGCCCGGGAAGACAGGCGCGACGAGCTGCGAGATATACGGATCAGGCTTGGTCGCAAAGGCGTTCTCATGCAGGGCCAGTGGCGCGGGGGCCAGATTGCCGGCAAAGTTAAGCGCACCCTCTGGAGTGTCGAACGATGCCATAATGCGAGCGCACAGCCAACGCGGCAGTCCCATCAGGCGCGACAGACGAACCAGGCGTCGCTCAGACTCATCTACATCGGACGCCGTGGCAAAGTCCTCAACGTTGTCCGCGACCTTATGCAGCACGGCATTGGCCAAACCGGCGGCAGACTTAGCTCCGCTGCGCACCAGCTCAACGCCCTGACTCACCGCAACGCGACCAGGCGTATGCAGATAGAGCATCTCGAAGGCCGAGATACGAAGCGCCATGCGAACACGCGGCGCAACCTTTTTAGGCTTATCGAGAAATTGATCGAGCAGTTCGTCCAAAATACCCTGCGTGGCGGCCACACCAAGCGCCAAGCGAGCTGCAAAAGCGGAATCGCGCTGGTCAATAGCCTTGGCCGATGCGCGAGAGGACAGCACGTCGCGCGCATACATGCCGCGGCGATCGGCCTCCATCAGCACATCGAGCGCAAGCTTGCGCGCGGGAGACAGCTTGCTCATGACAAAACACCCCACGAAAGGTCGGCACCCTGCAGGCCGGCAGCCCAAGCAGAAGCGGCCATAGCACGCTTGCCATCGGGCTTAACCTCGAGCAACTCAACCGGGCCATCGGAAAGACCAAGGTAGACGCGCTTGGCTTGAACGGCAACAGCGCCCTCGCCAAGCGACACATCAGCCGACGCAGCATCGAGCACACGCACGGTCTTGCCGGCAATCACGCAACGAGCAGGCGCGGTATCGGACGAAGCGAGCACATGACGCACGCAATCGAGTGCAGCCATCTGCGGATCCAGACGCATCTCCAGCTTGGAAATCTTGGCAGCATGAGTGACGAGCGACTCATCCTGCTCAGTCCACACGGCGGTGCCATCGGCAAGCGAAGGAAGCGTATCGGCAAGCAGTTTGCCGCCAAGCTCACCAAGCTCCATGGTCAGCGCCTCAGCATGCTTACCGGCAACCGAGGTCGAGGCCTGCGCACAATAAGCACCAGTATCCACGCCATGTCCAATGCGCATAATGGAAACGCCAGCAACCTCATCACCAGCAAGAATGGCACGCTGAATAGGAGCAGCCCCACGCCAACGCGGCAGGAGCGAAGCATGAACATTCACAATACCAAGCGGAGCCATATGCAGCACCTCATCAGGCAAAATGCAGCCATAGGCAGCCACACAGAAAATATCGGCCTGGGCAGCCTGGAGCGCCTCAACGACCTCAGGCGTCATACGATTAGCCTCAACAACCGGCAACCCCAGCTCAAGCGCTTTAGCCTTAACAGGAGACGGCTCCAGCTTCTTACCACGCCCGCGAACAGCATCAGGACGAGTAACAACAAGCGCAATCTCATTGCCAGCCTCAACAAGCGAAGTAAGCGAAGGCACAGCAAAATAAGGCGTACCCATAAACACAATACGCATAAAAGTTAGTCTCCTCTCAATAACGAGCCGAGACGGCTACAAATAACAGCGGAAAGCCAAGTCACCAGCCCATCCGCAATAACAATTCAACAAGAACAAATATACCCAAAACCAAAGAAAGAGCCGCCATAAAAGCAGCTCTTTCAGCAAAGCAATTATCAGCGAAGACGCCCCTCCCTGGCCCAACGGCACCCGGGCGAGACAAGCAGCGTCAACGTAGTCCCCGGGGCACCCGCCTATATCATCCCGTGCTCAAACATTCTCGCTGCGCTGCGAAACTGCGCGCGGGACGATATAGGCGGGTGCCCCGGGGACGGACAAACCTACTCCGTCTCGCCCGGTCGAGCGCCGCGGGCCAGGGCGTCCTGGTACTCCTTGACCGCCTTGATCCGCTGCATCGGCTTCAGTCGCTCGAACATGGTATTGCCGTGCAGGTGATCGATCTCGTGCTGCAGGCACACGCAGAACAGATCGCCCGTGGCCTCATAGCGAATCAGGTTGGCATCCAGGTCATACGCCTCGACGACAACGTGATCGGGACGCTCGATCTCGCAGCTAATGCCAGGGATAGAAAGGCACCCCTCGCTAAACGGCGCCAGATGGTCGCTCTGCTCAACAATGACAGGGTTGATGAGCACGTACGGGTCATAGTCGTTCTTGTCGCTGTAATCGCAATCAATGGTTACGAGTTGAATGAGCTCACCGATCTGCGGGGCGGCCAGGCCGCAACCGCCGTTGTCGAACATCATCTTCTTCATCTTCTCGGCAAGCGCCTCGATCGCCGGGGTGATCTCCTCGATGACGGCGCACTCCTGGCGCAGACGAGGGTCGGGCGACAGTACGATTCCGTTGGCTTCCATGGCCATCCTTTCGGGTTGTTACATCAAATCATAGGCGTCGACGTCAACGCTCACGCTCACGCCGCGCACAGAGCCCACCTCATTGAGGCAGGCGTCGATATCATCAGAGACATGGTACCCTACCGGCGACTTTACAAGCAGATGGAAGCGGTAACGGTCCTTGGCTCTCTCGATTACACACGAAGCCGGACCAAGCACCTGGGGCACGGCGCTCCCCGCCCGCAAAAAGTCGGGCGCGGCGGCATGCCAGCGGCGCTTGAGGGGCTTCGCGATGCGTTCGATGTAGTCCTGCGCGTCGTCTCGGTTCGCCGACCACACCAAAATGTTGACCAGGCGAACAAACGGCGGGTACAGCGCGTCGCGGCGCTGATCCAGGTCGTAGTCGGTAAAGATCGAACGGTCGTGCTCGGCGACGGCGCGAATGACCGGGTCATCGGGCAGGTAGGTCTGGATGATAACCTCACCGGGGCGATCGCCGCGGCCGGCGCGGCCGGCAACCTGCTCCAGCAGATCGTAGGCGCGCTCCCCTGCTCTAAAATCGGGCAGCTTGAGCGCAAAGTCGGCATTGACCACGCCCACGAGTGTGACCTCGGGAAAGTCGAGGCCCTTTGCGATCATTTGGGTGCCCAGCAGCACCGCGCAATCGGCCGCATCGAATTGCTCGAGCAGCTTTTTGTGCGCATCCTTGCCGCGCGTGGAATCGGCATCCATGCGAATAATGGCGACATCCTCGGGAAGCATCTGGTGCAGTGCGTCCTCAATCTGCTGCGTGCCCAGGCCCATTTTTGCCAGGTAGCGACTGCCACATTTGGGGCAACGGCTCGTAGGCGCGGGATACGGCTGCACGCGCCAAGACGAACCGCATGTGTGGCACTGCAGCGTGTGCGTGCGCTCGTGATACGTAAGCGCGGTGGAGCAGTGGTTGCAGGTGGGGACGCAGCCGCACTCGCGGCACATCAGGAACGGCGCAAAGCCACGGCGGTTATGCAGCAGCACGGCCTTCTCGCGGCGCTCGACCACACGCTCCAAGCCCTCCATCAAGGGTTTTGAGAACATGGAGCGGCTGCCGTGCGAGAACTCCCGGCGCAGGTCGGCAATGCGGACCGTGGGCAGCACGGCGTGTCCCGGGCGCTCGGGCATCTCGACGCGCGTCCAGGTGGCACCGTTATACGTGCCACGGCGGCAGCGGTCGAGGGCCTCGGCCGAGGGCGTGGCGGAGCCCAAGACGAGCGGGCAGCGGTAACGCCGCGCCATCTCGGCCGCCACCTCGCGCGCGTGGTAGCGCGGGCTGGAGCCCTGCTTGTAGCTGGTCTCGTGCTCCTCGTCGATGATGATGAGGCCCAAGTCGCTGAGCGGGCAAAAGAGCGCCGAGCGGGCGCCGACGACCACGCGGGCCGCACCGCTGGCGACCATATCCCACTGGTCCAGACGCTCGCCGGCCGAAAGGCGTGAATGGAACACGGCGACCGTCTCGCCAAAGCGCGAGCGAAAGCGGCCGACGGTCTGGGCCGTCAGCGAGATCTCGGGCACGAGCACGCAGGCCGAACGGCCGGCCGCCAGCACGCGCTCAATCGCCGAAAGGTAAACCTCGGTTTTGCCGGAGCCGGTGACGCCGTCGACCAGCACCACGTCTCCATGAGCGTCCAGACGGGCGCGCTCAATCTGCGCGAGTGCCTGTTGCTGGCCGTTGGTAAGGGAGACCGGCGCCTTACCGCTTGCCGAGGACAGCGTGGTCTGCTCGCTGCAGCCACGCCAAGCACGGCGCTCCTCTACTACCACGACGCCGCGCTTTTCGAGCGCCTTGATGGTCGCCGACATGCTGTTATAGAGAAGGTTGAGGTCGCGCGTCGTGACCGGTCCGCACTGGAGCGCCTCGATGAGCTGACGCTGGCGAACGGCGGTCTTGGGCGGCGTATAGTCGAAGCCCTCGGGCGTAAGCATGACCCAGCGGTTTTGGATGGGTTTAACGGCGGGGCGCTCAACGGTCCACACGCCAACATCGCCCTTGACCACGCGCGGACTTCCACCCGGGGGCAAGAACAGACGCAGGCACTCGGAAAGCGTTGCGACGTACTCGCGGCTCATCCAGCGTGCGATACGGGCGGCCTCTGCGGTAAAGAGCGGCTTGCTGAGGATAGCCTCGATAGGCTTGATACGCGCGGGATCGAGAGCGTCGTAACCTTGCAGGTCGGCCAGCTCGGGCGCGATGTCGACGATGTAGCCCGCGGCCGCACGGTTGCCAAAATGAACTAGGACGGTGGAGCCGATCTGACCATCGTTGGCGAGTGACTGCGGAATGCCGTAAGCAAACGGCTCGGACAGTGCACGCGTCGGGATGTCGAGGACTACGCTCGCATAGGCGGCGACGGGTTCGGGTGCGGGCTCGGGCTGCGCCGGGGCGGCGGCAGGAGCCGCGGACTTCGGAGCTTCCTCCGGTTCTGGCGAACCAAACAGCGAAAGTTGCTCGGCCATGGCCCCAGCACCTCCTATCCCATACGTCTACAGAAACAAGAGCCCCGCTCGAGGTGAACGGGGCTCGGATACATACGTTTGCGCAGCGATTACAGTGCCATCGTGCGGGCGCGGTCGATGCGCGCCAGGCAGTCGTCGCGGCCGACGAGCGCCATGGTCTCGCCCAACGGAGGGCTCACCATGTTGCCGCAGACGGCGACACGCACAGCCTGGAACACCACGCGCTTCTTGAGGTCCAGCTGCTCGGGCAGAGGCTCAAGGGCGGCGTCAACGTTGGCGGCGGTCCACTCGGACACACCCTCGAGTGCGGCCTTGGCGGCGTCCAGAATGGCACCCATGCCCTCCTTGGCCAGGCCCTTGTTGACGGACTTCTCGTCATACTCAAGCGTCTCGGCCGTAGCGAAGATGGGGGCGGCGACGGTAACGGCGTCGGCCGGCATCTTGGTGCGAGGCTTGACGATGGCAGCGAGTGCGTCGATCCAGTCCTCACCGTACTCAACATTGCCCTCTATGAGACCAGCCTCGTGCAGCTCGGGGACCATGATCTCGTCGGCAAACTGCGCGTCGGACATGCTGTTGATGTACTCGGCGTTGACCCAATCGAGCTTCTTGGGGTCGAAGGTCGCCGGGTTCTTGGAGATGCGGTCGAGCGAGAACTTGCTGGCCAGGACATCACGCGGGATGATCGTGGTCTCGCCGTCGAGTGACCAGCCCAGCAGAGCCAGATAGTTGACGAAGGCATCGGACAGGTAGCCGGCGTCGCGGTACTCCTCCACGGAGGTGGCGCCGTGGCGCTTGGAGAGCTTCTTGCCGTCGGCGCCCAAGATCATGGAGATGTGGGCGAACGTGGGCACGGGCGCGCCGAGGGCCTCGTAGACCATGACCTGACGCGGGGTGTTGGACAGGTGGTCGTCGCCGCGGATGACATGGGTGATCTTCATCATGGCGTCGTCGACGACGGTCGCGAAGTTGTACGTGGGCGTGCCATCGGAGCGGAAGATGACAAAGTCGTCGAGCTCCTTGGCGTCGAAGGTCACCTCACCGTGGACGGCGTCGTGGATGACGACGTCGCCGCGGTCCTCGGGCACCTTGATGCGCAGGACGTAGGACTCGCCGGCCTCGATGCGGCGGCGGGCCTCCTCGGGATCAAGATCGCGGCAGCGGCGCTGATAGCCCTGGAAGGGGTCCTTGCGCTCCTGCGCGGCCTTGCGATCGGCGTCGAGCTGCTCCTTGGTGCAGAAGCAGGGATAGGCCTTGCCCTCGTCCCAAAGCTTCTGGGCGGCCTGCTTGTACAGGTCCAGGCGCTCGGTCTGGGCGTAGGGGCCAAAGTCGCCGCCCACCTCGGGACCCTCGTCCCAGTCCAGGCCCAGCCAACGCATGGCGCGCAGGATGATCTGCGTGTTCTCGTCGGTGGAGCGGGTGGGGTCGGTGTCGTCGATGCGCAGGATGAACGTGCCGCCGTTTGCGCGGGCGAAAGCCCAGTTATAGATAGCGGTGCGGGCGCCGCCGATGTGCAGCTTGCCCGTCGGTGAGGGTGCAAAGCGGACGCGAACGTCTGATGCCATGGAAATCTCCTCGATTGCAGGATGGATGTCTAACCGCACCAGTATAAAGCATCAAAGCAACCTCCGCACAAAGGGCACCGACCTACTCATTGGGGACAGACTTAAATGACCAGTCTTTGGGCAACCTGTCGGCACTTAGGTAAGGGTAGTCATTTAAGTCTGTCCCCAATGAGTAGGTGCGGAAAGGGTGTGAATCTTTGATTTACGCGCTATGATGTGCCCTTGCATAGAGAGCCCAGCGGAATGGTAACGGTCGCCGGGACACGTTTTTGAAAGGACTATCATGTCAGAAGAACTTCGTTCCATCCCGCCCCAACACGGGTCCTTTGTTTTTACGTCGGAGTCGGTGACCGAAGGCCATCCCGATAAGATCGCTGACCAGATCAGCGACGCCGTCCTCGATGCAATCCTCGCCAAAGAAATAGAGCTGCAGGAGCAGGGCTACATCGCCCCCAACGGCGTGCCTGCCAACGTGGAGAACGTCCGCTGCGCCTGCGAGACCCTCGTGACCACCGGCACCGTCATCGTCGCCGGCGAGATCCGCACTCAGGCCTACGTCGACGTGCAGGAGATCGCCCGTGGCGTTATCCGCCGCATTGGCTACAACCGTGCCAAGTTCGGTTTTGACTGCGACACCTGCGGCGTCATGAGCCTCATCCATGAGCAGTCGCCCGATATCGCGCAGGGCGTTGACGAGTCCTTCGAGACCCAGACCGGCGCTACCACCGACCCGATCGACCTGATCGGTGCCGGCGACCAGGGCATGATGTTCGGTTATGCCTCCAACGAGACCAAGACCCTTATGCCCATGCCACACTACCTGGCAAGCCGCCTGGCCGAGCGCTTGGCCGCCGTGCGTCACGACGGTACCCTCGCCTATCTGCGTCCCGACGGCAAGACCCAGGTCACCGTGCGCTATGAGGAAGGCAAGCCCGTCGAGGTCACGACCATCGTCATCTCCACGCAGCACGCCGCCGAGATCGAGGACATGGGCAAGATCAAGGCCGACCTCATCGAGCACGTCATCACCCCGGTCATGGCCGCTGAGAACATGCCGTGGGATAACGCGGACATCTACGTGAACCCCACCGGTCGCTTTGTCGTGGGCGGCCCCATGGGCGACACGGGCCTCACCGGCCGCAAGATCATCGTCGACACCTACGGCGGCTACGGCCGTCACGGCGGCGGTGCCTTTAGTGGCAAGGACTGCACCAAGGTCGACCGCTCCGCCGCGTATGCCGCGCGCTGGGTCGCCAAGAACGTGGTCGCCGCCGGCCTGGCCGACCGCTGCGAAGTCGAGCTTGCCTACGCCATCGGCGTTTCCAAGCCCCTCTCAATCATGGTCGACACCTTCGGTACCGCGCATGTTGCCGAGGACAAGATCGTCGAGGCCGTAGAGAAGACCTTCGACCTGCGCCCAGGTGCAATCATCCGCGACCTAGACCTGCGTCGCCCCATCTACGAAAAGACGGCAGCCTACGGTCACTTCGGCCGAGAAGACGCCGACTTCACCTGGGAGAAAACCGACCGAGTCGAAGAACTCAAAGCAGCCTGCGGCCTGTAAGCCAACGGCAAAAGCTACAACCAAATATCGACGCACCAAAAGAAGTACCGGCTCCAACCGGTACTTCTTTTTTATTAATCCGGTGGTGAAGATGCTTCGATATGAGCCTACGCTGCGTCCCTAGCTAATGAATTTTGCCATCTAGCAACCCCAACCATGTATCCTTAGTCCCGAGGGGCGGGGCATAAGGTCGATCGCGAGTTCCGCACGAGCCGGAGAGCACTTAATGTGCTCTCCGTGCGAGCAGGACTGTCCGAGCAGGCGACCTTATGCCCCGCCCCTCGGGACGACGGGATAGATAAGGAGCATCCATGGCAGGCAAGCCGCAAACACTAGCTACGACCTCGGCATTCGAGATCTTGGGCCCCGTCATGGTCGGCCCCAGTTCATCGCACACCGCCGGCGCCCTGCGCTGCGCCCAAGTTGCCGCCAGCCTGCTGGAAGGCCGCATCACCAAAGTCACCTTTGGCCTGTGGAACTCCATCGCCCACACCTACCGCGGCCACGGCACCGATCGTGCGCTCGTCGCGGGCATCCTGGGCCTCGACACCGATGACGAGAACATCAAGCAGGCCTTCGACCTCGCACGCGAGCAGGGCCTCGAATATCACTTTGACATCAAGGGCGACGACGCCTCCATCCACCCCAACACCGTCGACATCGACATGGTCGACGACACGGGCGCCACGGCACAGGTCCGCGGCGAGAGTCTGGGTGGCGGCAAGATGCGTATCAGCCGCATTAACGGCGTCGGCGTCGACATCTCGGGCATGTATTCCACGCTCTTCGTGGCACACAAGGACGTCCCCGGTGTACTCGCCGCGCTCACCAACCTGCTCGCCTACGCCCACGTAAACATCGCTTTCTGCCGCACCTACCGCACCGAAGTGGGCGGCCAGGCCTACTCCGTCTTTGAGACCGACGGCGCGCCCGACGACACCGTCGTCCCCATGCTGCGCAAGCTCGACAATGTCGATTACGCGACCTTTATCGAGCTCCCCGGTTCTGCCTCGTCGCTCTCTCCCGGCGTCTCGGCCAAGGAAATCTTCGACGACGGCGAGCAGCTGCTCGATGCGTGCGAGGAACTGGGGCTCAGCATTGGCGCCGTCATGGCCGTTCGCGAGGCGCGTCTGACCGGCGAGGCCCACGCCGTCGCTGCTATGCGCCGCGTGCTCGACGTCATGCGCGAGGAGACCACGGCCCCCATCGCCAATCCGCAGCGTTCGCTCGGCGGGCTTATCGGCGGCGAGGCCAAGCTTGTCGAAGCCACCGGCCGCAACGATTTGAGTGCAAGCCTGATGGGCCCCGTTCAGACCGACGCCGTGGCCCGCGCGATGGCCGTGCTTGAGCGCTCCGCCACGATGGGAGTGATCGTCGCCGCCCCCACGGCAGGCTCCGCGGGTGTCGTGCCCGGCTGCGTGTTGGCGCTCGCCGATCGCCTGCAGCTCGACGACGAGCAAGTCATGGACGCGCTCTACTGCGCAGCCGCCATCGGCCTCAACCTCACCACGAGTGCCTGCGTCGCCGGCGCCGAGGGCGGATGCCAGGCCGAGGTGGGAAGCGCCGCCGCCATGGCAGCCGCCGCGCTGGTGCAGATGCTCGGCGGCACGCCCGAGCAGGCGCTCGACGCCAGCTCCATCGCGCTGAGTAACCTGCTGGGCCTCGTTTGTGACCCCGTCGGTGGCCTCGTGGAGGTGCCCTGCCAAAACCGCAACGCCATCGGCGTGGCAGCGGCCTTTAGCTCGGCACAACTCGCCCTCGCAGGCATTAAGAGCCTGGTGCCGTTTGACCAGATGGCACATGTCATGCTCTCGGTGGGTCACGCGTTGCCGGCCACACTGCGAGAGACGGCAAAGGGCGGCATCGCGCAGGCTCCGGCCGCACTTTCGGCCTGTGCAAAATGCGGTGTGTGTGGATAGTGACAAAGAACGACTCAAAGGTGGGACAAATGTCCCACCTCTTTTGAATGCCACCGTTTCCGTACCACAAACAGCAGGGCAATCGCTATAATGCAAGCCCAGTAAAAACACGATGAACCGCAAGGCGAAAATCGAAGGATATGCATACGATGTCGCAAAACGATCGAACTCAACTGATTCCCGATCCGCAGCAGCCGAGCAGGCACACCGGCGGCGTTCAGTCGCCGCGTCCTATCGCGCCGACCCACGGTCAGCAGCGTAGTGCAGCAAACGCTTCCCAACGCCCGAACCAACAGCGACAGCAGCGTCAACAACGTCAGCAGCGCCAGGCAAACGGCAATGCGCCCAAGCAGCCCCCCACGCATACTCGAGGCGATCGTGGCCCCGCGCGCAAACCCGCCGAGAACAATAAGTCGGGCAAAAAGACGACGCTCTTTGTCGTCCTGGGTCTTATTGTCATCGTCTATATCGTAGGCGTCGTAGCGTTTTCCCAGCTAGCCTACCCCAACACCACCATCGCCGGCGTCGACGTCTCGTTCTCCAACGCTTCGTCTGCCGCTACCAAGGTGAACTCGGCATGGAAGCACTATAAGCTCACCGTGACAGGCGATGACTTTAGCTGGACCTATCAGCCCGAGTCCGATGAGCCCATCGTCGACGGCGAAGCTGCCGCAAAAGAAATCATCAGCCACAACGAAGCCTTTGTATGGCCGGTCCGCCTTGTGGAATCCTTAAGCGGCAAGACCAAAACAACCGCCACCTCCAACGAAGTCGATCTTGATCAAGACGTCGACCTGTCCATGCTCTCCGACACCTTTAACCAAAAGCAGTTTGAGAAGGATCTGGGCGCCGCCATCGACGAGTTTAACGAGGGCCGTTCGGGCACGTTCGAGGCCAATAGCTCCTATGACGAACAGGCCGGCAAGTTTACCGTCGAGAAGGCGCGCTCCAACGAAAAACTCAACCGCGAGCATGTCATTAAATATGCCGAGCTCGAGCTTGCCTCGCTGGCCGAAACCGTAGATCTTTCCAAGCTTGGCAACGATGCCTATGAGCCGCTCAATGGAACGCTGACCGATGATCAGATTCAGGCTGCATGTGATGCCGCCAACAAATTCCTGGGCGTCAACGTGACCCTTAAGCTCAACGGCGAGGATGCCGGAAAGGTTGATGGCAGCTCCGTGTTGCAGTGGATCAGCTTTGCCGATCCGGCCAACCCCACGCTCGATACGTCGCAGATCAGTAGCTGGGCAGCCGAGCTCGCCAACGGCTTTAATACCGTGGGCTCCACTCGCTGGTGGACGCGCGCCGATGGCAAGCAGTGCGCCGTCGAAGGCGGTGACTTTGGTTGGTCCATCGACAGCAGCTCGCTCGCCAAGCAGGTCGAAGACGCCATTAACAACAAGCAGACCGGTGAAATCGAGATCAAGTACTCCCAGAAGGCCGACACCTTTACCGCAAAGGGAGAGCCCGACTGGAAGGCGTATATCGACGTCGACCTGTCCGAGCAGCACGCGCGCTACTACGACGAGAGCGGCAATATCGTGTGGGAGGCCAACTTTATTTCCGGCAAACCGGGCGAAGACGCCACCCCCGAGGGCGTGTGGCAAATCAACAGCAACGACGGCGGCAGCACCCTGATCGGAGCCAAGGACCCCGAGACCGGTAAGCCCAAATACGAGAGCCCGGTGAGCTACTGGATGCCGTTCGAGGGCAATATGATCGGCTTCCACGACGCTACATGGCAAAACGACAAGAGCTTCGATAACGCCGAGTCGTACAAATGGTGCGGTAGCCACGGTTGCATCAACCTGCGCCTGGCCGACGCCAAGGCACTGCACGATTGCATCAAAGTCGGCCTGTGCGTGGTTGTCCACTCGTAGGAAAACACGCCTTCACACAACGGGAAACTGACGCTCCAATCTAACAGTTCCGAAAGAATCCGCCATATGCGCCCGCCTCACGCGACGGGCGCATATACTTATTGAGGAACTTTCTATAAAGGAGACGCCATGTCGAATGTCCCCACCATCAGCTCGGGATCAAATGATACCGAGCGAGCGCCCGAGGGTGCCACCGAAACGATTCCCCTCATAACAGACGTGCACGCCACACAGCAAAATGGCAGCACAAGCGATACAACCGAGATTTCCGATGAAGAGGCATATGCCAAGCTCAAGGCAAAACGTGCCGAACGTCGACGCAAAAAGCTGATTCGACGCGGTATTGCCGCCGGCGTCGTAGGTGCCATCGCGCTCATTGCCATTGTCGCAACCCTGGTTATCAATGCGCAGCCTCAGGGCGCTAGCGGGCCTGTGACCGACATGGTGACCGAGGGCACGTTTACCACATCGGTCGAGGCGAAAGGGCAGCTCAAACCCATTTCGTCCTCGGTGGTCTCCCCTTCTGTCGACGGTACGGTCGATTCGATCAACGTGCAGGCAGGCCAATCCGTCAGCGAGGGCGACGTGCTTATGACCATTAAAAATGACGAGCTCGATCGCAACGTTGCCGAGGCGCAGCGTGCAGTTGCTGCCGCTCAAGAAGACCTCGCTAACGCGAAGAAAGCCGCAGCTGCCGCGCAGGCCACCCCAACAACGGACGTCGATGGAACTTCCGCAGCGGCTGGCGTCTCCGACGCATCAGCGGACACGAACGCCGTATCGGCCGCGCAGCGCAGCCTCGCATCGGCCCAGGCAAACCTCGATCAGGCGAACGCCAAGGCAGCCAGCCGTACGGTCACGGCCCCGAGCTCGGGTAGCATCGTGGAGCTCAACGCCAGGGTGGGCGCCACGGTAACAGGCGGCATGATCATGGGCGAAAGCGATACGAGCGGCGGCAAGCAGTGCATGCAAATCGCCGACCTATCCAAGATGAAGGTGACCGTGCAGGTAGGCGAAAAGGACATCGCCAAGATCGCCGTTGGGCAGAGCGCCAACGTCACGTATCCTGCGTTTCCCGATATCGTGAGCCAGGGCACCGTCACGGCTATCGCGTCGGTGGCAAACTCCGACGCCGCCAACGGTGGCGGCGGCAGCGTAACCTTTAACGTCGACATTCTCATTGAGGCGCCCGACGCGCGCCTGAAGCCGGGCATGACGGCCGAGGTATCGGTGGTGACCGAGCAGCTCGACGACGTGGTGATGGTGCCGACGATGGCGCTCATGACCGAAGACGGCGAACATTATTACGTCAACGTGGCGACCGATGACGAGGGCAAGCAAACCCGTCGCGTGAAGGTGACTGTCGTGACGCAAAACGACAACGAAGCCGTAGTCGGCAAGACACAGGTCAAGCGCGACGACCAGGGCAACGAGATCAACCCCAACGTGCCGGTTACCAAGCTGCGCGATGGCGACACCCTCGTCATGGACACCGGAGCGGACGCAACGGCTGACGGCGGCTACGGTGCGGATTCGGGCAGTATGTCTGCCGACGAGGGCATGTAATGCGTCCCGTTATCGACATCCGCAACGTGCACCGCATCTTTGAGAGCGAGGCGGGGTGCGCCCACATCCTGCACAACGTGAGCCTGGCGGTAAATCCCGGCGAATTCGTCGCTATCACCGGCCCCTCGGGCTCGGGCAAGTCGACGCTCATGAACATCCTAGGCTGTCTGGATAAGCCGACGGCGGGCGACTACTACCTGCAAGGGCTCAACGTGGCCGAGCTCGATGATGAGGAGCTCACCGAAGTTCGCGCCCTGAGCATTGGCTTTGTCTTTCAGAGCTTCAACCTGCTGCCGCGCCTGTCGGTTATCGAAAATGTGATGCTGCCGCTGGCCTACACCAATGTGCCCCGTAGCCAGCGCGAAATGCGCGCCGTGCACGCGCTGCAGGCTGTCACGCTGCCCGTCGACCACTGGGACCACCGCATATCCGAGCTCTCGGGCGGCCAGATGCAGCGCGTCGCAATCGCGCGCGCCCTCGTCAATGACCCGCCCATCATTCTGGCCGACGAGCCGACGGGAAACCTGGACTCCGCTACCGGAGCGCTTGTGATGGAAACCTTCCATAAGCTCCAGAAGCGCGGCAAAACCATCGTGCTTATCACACACGACCCCGGCATCGCCGCCGAGGCCGACCGTGCCGTGACCATCCGCGACGGTCGCATTCACGATGGCGCGTATATTCCACATGCACCGCGGACCCTGCGCAGCGCCGTGGATAGCCTGCCCAGGATTTCCGCCTCCGCCAACCCGCCGAAAGGAGAGATGGCATGAGCGCCCGCGATCTCATCCAGGAAGCCCTTCACTCGCTCGAAGCCAACAAGGGGCGCAGCCTGCTCACCATCCTGGGCATTGTCATCGGCATCGCCTCGGTTATCGCCATGACTTCGCTCATCGGCGGCATCCAAAACAGCCTGGTCAACAGTCTGGGCCTCAATGCGGCACGCATGGTGCAAATCTATTCGTCGCAAGAACTCACCGAGTCGGACATCGAGAAGCTTCAAAAACTGGTGCCGCAGATAGAGCAGATCGCCATTGTCGACAGCGCGTATACCGAGTATAAGACCGGCGATAAAAGCTATACCGTCATGGCACAGGGTGTCGATAGCGACATGCTCGACGCCGTGGGGGCCAGCAAGCTCGTTGCGGGGCGCACCTATTCCCAGGCCGAGTCCCAATCAGGCTCGCGCGTGGCGCTCATCAGCCGCGGCGGCGCCGATCAGCTTTACGGCAACGAACAGGATGCGCTGGGGAAAACCATCAAGGTGTCCAACGGCGAGGTGCAGATTGTAGGTGTGATTGATGGCGGCAACGACTCCATGGGCTCGCTCACGCTGTATATGCCGCGCGAAACCATCTCAGGCCTGTTTGGCGACGAAAATCCTTCATTCCCCAGCGTGACGGCTCTTGCCGCCGAGGGCACAGACATGGACGAGCTTTGTAAGACCATCGAGTCCAAGGTGCGCGCAATGAAGGGCATCGCGGAGGATGATGAGTACGACAGTGTATCGGCGACCTCCATGAAAAGCGCCATCGATGCACTCAACTCCTTTATGGGCGCGTTCTCGCTCATCATGGGCGCTGTCGCCAGCATCTCGCTGCTTGTCGGCGGTATCGGCATTATGAATATGATGCTCACCAACGTGACTGAGCGCATCCGCGAGATCGGTATTCGCCGTGCTCTGGGCGCCAGTCGTCGCGATATCACCGCGCAGTTTTTGGCCGAGTCTTCGGCATTGTGCATCACCGGCGGTCTGCTGGGTGTCCTGATTGGCTATCTGCTGGCATGGGGACTCACGTTCTTTGCCGCAAGCTCGGGCATCATGAGCGAGTTTGGAGCTACCGGGACGATCACGCCAAGCTTCTCCATTACGACAGTGTTGATCGCGTTTGCCGTATCGGTCGGCATCGGCGTAATCTTTGGCTTCTACCCCGCTCGACGCGCGGCAAAGCTCAACCCGGTGGAGTGCCTACGCTACCAGTAAGCCACCACCAACAAGTTGCGGTGAATTAGGGACTAAATATGCTATCTAGCAGCAAACAGACACTATTTCACCGCAACTTATTGAAGGGCTGTTTGCGCCAGTTCCAGGGCGTCGTCCTCGAGCTATTGGCGGATGACGGGCTTGTACGGGTCGAGCTTGCTCGGGGCGCTCCTCCTCGCGGGCGGGAGGGCGCGCAGGCGCGGCGAGCGCCTAGCGCGCGAACTCCCGTAAGAGCGCGTCTTCCACTTCCCGAAGCGAAAGGGCCCCGCCTCCCTCGGCGGGACGGGCGACCACGATACAGCGCACTCCCACGTCGCGCGCGGAGGCGATCTTCTCGGCCATGCCGCCTACGGTTCCCGAGTCCTTGGTCACAAGCCACTGGGCGCCCACCTGCCGAAGCATCGCCTCATTGAGCTCGCGGGTGAAGGGCCCCTGCATGCCGATGACGTGCGACGGCGAAAACCCCGCTTCGATGCACTTCGTTATAGCACCGGGCAGCGGAAGCACACGCACGAAGAAGCGCTCCGC
Organism: Collinsella sp. CLA-JM-H32; assembly: GCF_040098165.1. Classification (NCBI taxonomy): domain Bacteria; kingdom Bacillati; phylum Actinomycetota; class Coriobacteriia; order Coriobacteriales; family Coriobacteriaceae; genus Collinsella; species Collinsella sp. CLA-JM-H32. The sequence continues at coordinate 56,767 of NZ_JBBNMZ010000007.1, read as the reverse complement.
GAAATCGGCGACGCGCGTGTAGGGAGCAAGCTCCTTGCTCCCCGTCGTGAGAAGCGCGCGACCCGGGTTCTCAGAGAGAAAGCGCGCTGCGCAGGCGATCGACGCGACCGACACGACGCCTTTGGGCAGCGCCTCGACCGGGCGCGCAAGGCGCAGGCATCGTGCACCCACGGCGAGCGAAGCGGCCCGGATGTTGCCGCTTGCGAGCGTAGCGAAGGGATGCGTGGCGTCGACGACGATGCGCGCGCCGGAAAGCTCGCGCTCCATGTCGGCCTCGTCGAGCCTGCCCGCATGCACCTCGATGCCCGGAAGCTCGCCCAAAAGCTCGCCTCCGTACTCGGTTGCCGCGTAGGCACGGGCGGGGATGCCCGACCCGCTCGCCCATTCGCACAGAAGACGGCCCTCGGTGGTGCCGGCGAAGATGCGCAGCGCCGGCGCGGATGCGGGCGCCGTCACTTCGGGCCGCCTGGGCGCGTGATCTGGTATAGCAGCGCATTCATAATGGCGGCCGCCACGGTCGAACCGCCCTTGCGACCCCTCGCGACGATGGCCGGCACGCGTCGCGCAAGTAGCTCCTCTTTCGCCTCGACCACATTCACAAACCCGACCGGCACCCCAACGACGAGCGCGGGCGCGATCTTCCCCGCGTCCATGAGCTCGACGAGGCGCAGAAGTGCTGTGGGAGCGTTACCGACGGCCACGATGAGCGGACACTCGATGCCGCAAGCTTTGTCCATGCTCGCAACGGCGCGAGTCGTGCCCGCGGCGCGCGCAGCCGCGGCGACATCAGGGTCGGCCATGTAGCACACGGTCTTGCAGCCGAGCTTCGCGAGCGCGGGTTTGCTTATGCCTGCAAGCGCCATGTTCGTGTCGGTGAGCACCGTGGCCCCTGCGCGCAGTGCGTCGAGCGCACAGTGCGCGGCGTCATGGGTGAACACGAGGGAATCGGCGTACGTGAAGTCGGCAGTGGTGTGGATAACGCGCTTCACGACGGGCTCTTCGAGCGGCGGGAACGTGCGGCCGCCGAGCTCTTCGGTGATGATCTCGAAGCTGCGCCGCTCGATGTCGCCGGGCGCCATCTCCTTGGAATCCATCTAGTACTCCACTCCTTCCCTTGCACATGTTCCCTGCTCGTAGGGGTGTTTCTCGCACCGCATCTCGGTTATGTAGTCGGCCTTCTCCACGATCTTGCGGGAAGGCGCGCGCCCGGTGAGCGCTACTTCGACGCCGCACGCGGACATATCGAGCGCGCGGTCCACGAGCGCCTCGTCGACAAGCCCCTTCGAAAGCGCGTCGAGCGCCTCGTCGAGCACGAGCAGCCCCTCCTGCGCGCCCTCGAGCTCGGCGAGCGCGGAAGCGAGGTTCCCATCGTGTAGCTCGCGCGTCGCGGCAAGTTCTTCCGACGTCATGGACCAGGTAAACTTATCCGACACCTTCCCCGCGAACACGGGCACGCCGAAATGCTCGGCGAGCAGTCGCGCCTCCCCGCTTTCGCCGTCTTTCAGGAACTGCACGACGACGACGCGGCGGCCTGCGGCGAGCATGCGAAGGGCGAGGCCCATCGCCGCCGTGGTCTTGCCTTTGCCGTCGCCATGATACACGTGGATCATACGCCCTCCTCGATAATGCGGTAGATATACTCCATGTCGAGCGCCCCGCGCACGACGTCGGCCAGGCGGTCGAACTCGCGCACACGGTGATCGGCCGCGGACGCCGCGCCCGCGGCACCCACGACGCTCTCGGGCAGGCCGCGCATGCGCGCGAGCGAGCGCGCGAGGGCGAGCGCCACCCCCGGTTCGTCGAACAGGCCGTGGAGATAGGTTCCGAACACGTTTCCGCAGGCCGCGCCTTCTGGTTTGCCGCCAATCGTGCCCGCATGGGCGCAGGAGACGGTCGTTTCGCCGTCGTGAATCTCGTACCCGCGAGCCGTCATGCCGTTCCACACCGAGAACGCGCCTTGGGCGCCCGTGATGCGCAGTTCCGACTGGGCGAGGCGCTTTTCCTCCTTGAACACCGTACTTGCAGGAATGAGCCCAAGCCCGCGCGCGGTGCCAGCGCCTTCCCTGCCGTGCGGGTCGGAAAGCTCGTCTCCCAAAAGCTGGTAGCCTCCGCATATGCCGAGCACCGGCGTGCCCGCGCCCGAAAGCGCGCGTACACAGGCTCCGATGCCGCTAGCCGCAAGCCAGCGCGCGTCGTCGAGCGTGGTCTTCGAGCCGGGGAGCACCACCAGGTCGGGTCGGCCCAGATCAGTCGTCGAGGAAACGTAGCGCACGCCCACGCCGGGCACGCGCGAAAGCGGGTCGAAGTCGGTGAAGTTCGACAGATGCGGAAGGCGCACGACGACGACGTCGATGACGCCGCGCGCCTCGCGGGCAGATAGGCGCGGCGCGAGCGAGTCCTCATCGTCCAGGTCGAGCGTAAGATACGGCACGACCCCCACGACGGGGACCCCGCACATCTTCTCGAGCGGGGCCAAACCCGGGCGCAGGATTTCCACATCGCCGCGGAACTTGTTCACCACAAGCCCCCGCAAAAGCGCGCGATCCTCGGGCGCAAGGAGCGCGACCGTGCCGTAGAGCTGGGCAAACACCCCGCCTGGGTCGATGTCGCCCGCGAGCAGCACGGGGGAGGACACGGCGCGCGCGAGCCCCATGTTGACGATGTCGTTTTCGGCAAGGTTGATTTCGACGGGGCTGCCGGCGCCCTCGATGACGATGACGTCGTTTTCCTCCGCGAGCGAATCGAACGCCTCCAAAATCTGCGGCATGAGCGCCTTCTTTCGCGCGAAGTAGTCCCTCGCGGCGAAGGCTCCCTGCGCCTTGCCGGCCACGATGAGCTGGCTTCGGTGATCGCTTTCGGGCTTGAGCAGGATGGGGTTCATGCGCACGTCGGGCGCGATGCCGCACGCCTCGGCCTGCATGATCTGAGCGCGCCCCATCTCGAGCCCGTCGGCCGTGACACCGCTGTTGAGCGCCATGTTCTGGCTCTTGAAGGGAGCCACGCGCAGGCCGTCCTGCGAAAGCACACGGCACAGCCCCGCCGCAAGCAGGCTCTTCCCCGCGTTCGACATGGTACCCTGGATCATGATGGGCTTCGCCCTACCCACGGGTATCGACCTCCTTCGCCGAGCCTCGGCCATCCGCGCCCGCCATAGCGCCGCTGCAAGAAGCGCCGCCCCGTTCGTCGGGTTCGCCTTCGCCCGATGCACCTTCCGCCCGAAGCGCGCGGCTGAACGCCATCGCAAGCCGGGCATTCTCCTTGTGCGTGCGCACGGCGACGCGGCACCAGAAACGGGACAGTATCGAAAACGAGTCGCATGTGCGGACCAAAACCCCCTGTTTATACAGGCGCTCGGGGATGTCTTTCGCCGGCGTGCGGACTAAAAGGAAGTTCGCATCCGACGGCACGACGGAAAGCCCGAGCGAGGAGAGCTCGTGGGAAAGCCACGCTCGCTCGCCCGCCAATACATCGCGCGTGCGCGAGACGTATTCGACGTCTTCCAGGGCGGCGATGCCCGCGGCCTCGGCGACCGAGGAGACGGGCCACGCCTGCCCCGCCCGACGAATCCCCTCGATGAGTTGGGCGTTTCCGCTGATCAGATACCCCAACCGCAACCCTGCCATTCCGTAGAGCTTGGTGAACGCGGAGAGCACGGCCACATGGTGCGAACACGCGGCGCGTGCGGCCACGCTCCTTTCGCGGGCGTCGGTCGCAAATCCGAGGAAGCACTCGTCCACGACGAGCAGCGCGCCCACCTGCTCGCAGCGGCAAGCCGCGGCATCGATCACGCGGGGGTCGACGAGACGCCCCGTCGGGTTGTTCGGATTGCAGAGGTACGCCACGTCTCCCGGCCCCTCGATCGCGCGGGCGAAGGAGGCGGGCACGTCGAAGTCATCCGCTTCGGAGAGCGGGAACTCCTGCACGCATGCGCCGTAGTACGATGCCGCCTCCGCATATTCAGAGAACGTCGGCGCGCACACGACGATGCGTTTCGGGTGCACCGCCGCGGCGAGCCGCCAGATGATGTCGGACGCGCCCGCGCCGCAAACGATAGTATCTTCGGGAATGCCCTGGGTGCGCGCTAGGGCACGAACGAGGGCGAGGCTTTCCCTATCGGGGTAGGCGTCGATTCGAGAAAGCGCCTTGCAAGCTGCGGCGACGGCGCGCGGCGATGGGCCTGCCGGATTCACGTTCACCGAGAAGTCAATGAGGTCGGATGCGCCCCCTTCGCAAGCGATGCCGAGCGATTGCGAGCTGCCCCCATGCGTACGGGCGCGGAGGATTCCCCCGGCAGCCCGGGGCGCGGCGTGGTCTTCCCTCATACCATCGCCCCCACGGCGAGCACGACCGCCGCGCGCGCGGCGCCGAAGACGACGAGCGCGCATACGGACGCGGCGAGCATGAGCCTTGTCGCCCGGGCGATGTCGCCCCACTCGATTTCGCGGGACGCGTCGCCTATCGTCGGTTTCTCAACGAGCTTGCCGAAATACACCGCGGGTCCTGCCAGGCGCAGCCCGAGCGCGCCCGCGCACGCTGACTCGGTCTGCGCCGCGTTCGGGCTCGCATGGCGACGCCTGTCGCGGCGCCAGATGCGCGCCGCCCCGCACGCGTCGAGCCCGACGATCGGGCACACGACGATCATGAGCAGGGCCGATAAGCGCGAGGGAATCCAGTTCACCGCATCGTCGAGGCGCGCCGAGGCGCAGCCGAAGTCGATGTAGCGCGCGTTTTTGTAGCCCACCATGCTGTCGAGCGTGTTCACAGCCTTGTACGCCATGCCCAAGGGCGCACCCCCGATCATAAGGTAGAAAAGCGGCGCGATGACGCCGTCGCTCGCGTTCTCCGCCACCGTTTCCACGGCGGCGCGCGCAACGCCCTGCTCGTCGAGAACAGACGTGTCGCGTCCCACGATGAGCCCGACGGTTTCGCGCGCCGCGACAAGGCCGCCCTTCGAGAACGCGCGGGCCACGGCCAGGCTCTGGCGGCGCAGCTCGCATGCCGCAAGAATCTGATAGCTCGCCCATGCCTCGGCCACGAAGCGCAAGCCGGGGTGAACCATGCCGCAAAGATGCAGGATTCCCCAGGTCAAAAGCCCACACGCAAGCGGAAGCGCCACGGCGAGCACAAGCCCTGCGGCGCGCGTGCCCGCGGACGTTTGCGGGAATGCGCCCCGCAGGCGGCCTTCGGCCCACGTGATCGCGCGCCCCATGGCGACGACGGGATGGGGAAGCCAGCGCGGGTCGCCGAAGGCAAGGTCGGCCGCGAACCCGGCGGCGACGGCAAGAATCGTCATCACCGGGCATCGCCCCCCGAAGCGGGGCGAACGTCGCGAAGGCAGCGCCCATCCCAGGTGGCGGCCCATGCGCCGCCCGGCTCGGTATGCACGTCGAAGTATTCCATTTTCGGGACAGCAAGCTCGGAAAGCAGCGCTTTCACGGTACCCGCGTGAACGACGAAGACGGCGCGCTCACTCCCCTGGGCGCGCTCCGATTCGCACGCCTCCCGAAACGCCGCGACGACGCGGCGGGTGAAATCGCTCTTGCCCTCGCCATGCGGGCAGCGCGTCTCGCACCAGGAGTCTACCCAGGCGCGGTAGCGCGCATCCTCTTTAAGCTCGGCGGCGCTTCGCCCCTCGAAGTCACCGAAATCCATCTCGCGCAGACCGGGGCATGCCATAAGCTCCGCATTCGGGAAGAGGATGCGTGCCGTCTGGTCGGTGCGGGCCATGCCACTCGTGATAACACGGAACACCTCACGATCGCACGCGAGCTCGCGCAAAGCGCGCTCGCCCGCGCTCGACAGGGGCTCGTCGGTGCCCGCCCCGCTGTAGCGATGGTCTTCCGTGCCCGCCGTGGCACCATGGCGCACGAAGACGACTTCCAAAGGCGCGCCCGCGCCCTGCGTCCCTCGAGGCGCATCGGCAAGGTTTCCTTTGATGACCTGGGAAATCCCGCACGTCATGCGCACGACGACGTCGGCGCGCGCAGCAAGCGCGCATCCCAGGCGCCCCGCGCGCTCGCGCCATTGGGCGTCTTCCGCACGCATAGGGACGACCCCCGAGCCGACCAAGGGCAGAATCACTGCGTCGAAGCCGATCAGCCGCTCGAGCGCCCGGTCAGCGTCGAGCGCGCGTACGAGTTCCTCAGCACGGTACGCGACACGGCCGGCAAAAGCCGCGGGCACGCCGCCCTCCGCAAGCTGCGCCGCGTCGACGAAATTGTCCGCCGCGATCCCGAGCTTTTCGCGCACGAAGGTCCTCTTCCCCGAATGCGCGCCACCTACCACGAGAATCATAGGAGCATACCCCCCGCCACCAGCATGGCAAGCATCGCGAGCTCGGCCCATTGCAGAAACCATCCGGCCAAATCCCCCGTCACCCCGCCGAAGCGGGACAGGGCAACATGACGGTACCATGCGAGCGCCAAAAGCCCCGCCACCGCCATAAGGGCGCCGACGGCCTGAGCGCACGCGACCATCCCTGCAGCCGAAGCCGCAGCGAAAGCGCAAAGCGGCACGACGATCGCCGCGCGCTTCTTAGTAGGCGAGAGTCCTGCGGCCATGCCGTCCGCCCGCGCGGCAGGCCAGCATTCTACGGCGAGCCCCGAAAGCGCGCGGGAGAACACGAGCGAGCACAGAAGCGCGAGGAACGCCCCCGCCGTAAGCGGCAGCGCGGTGAACAGGGAAAACTGCAGAATAAGGTACACAACAACACCGATGACCCCGAAGGCGCCCGCCCGCGGGTCGTGCATGATCTCGAGCTTTCGCTCGCGCGGGGCCCAACTTGCAAGCGCATCGGAGGTGTCGCAGAGCCCGTCTAGGTGGATGCCTCCCGTCACCGCCACAGGCAACGCCACGAGCACGGCCGCGACGATGGTCGCGGGCACGCCGAGCAGGTTCGCCACGTGCCCCCACGCCGTCATGAGGAAGCCTTCCGCGAGGCCCACCAGGGGAAACGCGGCAAGCGCATGGGTTGACCCGAAATCGGTCCAGGCCGATTTCGGGACGGGGATGCGCGAGAACGTTCCGAACGCCGCGCCAATTGCCTCTGCTATCTTCACCTTGTAGGTCCTTCGCCTTTCAACCACACGGGAATCCCGCATACCACTTCGACTGCGCGGTCGGCCAGCGCCGCCACGCCCGCGTTCACGCGCGCGAGCGCGCGCCTCCATGCCTCGGTCCCCTCATCGTAGCGCATCCCATCGCCGAACACGTCGACGGAGACCACCACCGTATACGCAGCCGCCTGAACGAGCCGTTCGATGCCTCCGAGCACCTCGCGCGCCGTAGCGTCGGGGTCACGTGGGGACAAGCCGCCTTCCGCGAAGAGCTCGTTCGCAACCAGGTTGCCCACGTCCTCCAAAAGAAGCGTGCAGCCGCGCGGAAGCCCGGACACTGCGGCACCCACGTCACGCGTGCGCTCGAGGGTGGAAAACCCCTTGCCCTCGCGCAGCGCCCGATGGCGCGCGATGCGGCGGGCGCCCTCTTCCCCGAAGGGCTCCATCGTTGCCAGGTACACGCGGGGGCCGTCGTGCCCAAGGCACAGGGACTCGGCATAGGCGCTCTTGCCGCTCGCGGCGGCGCCGATAACGAACGTCACCGTCATTTCCCAGCCTCGAAATGCTCGTAAGCAGCCATGCCAGTCGCCGTGAACGTCTTCCCATCCCGGTACACGCGCAGCGCAGAATCCAGAAGGGGCAGATACGCCATGGCGCCCGCGCCCTCGCCCAAGTGCATGCCTGCGTCGAGGGGTGCCTTTATGCCGAGCTCGCGAAGGAGCTCCTGGCTTGCGGGTTCACTTGATGCGTGGGTGCCCACGAGGTAGCCCAAGGCGTTGGGGCACAGGCGCGCTGCGCACAGGGCCGCCGTGCAGGATATGACCCCGTCGAGGAGCGCCGGCGCCTTCGAGGCAGCGGCCCCCAGGTAGAAACCGCACATCGCCGCGATGTCGAAGCCGCCCACCTTCGAGAGCACGTCGATCGGGTCGGCGGGATCGGGCGAGTTCGCATCGATAGCGCGCTCGACCACGTCGCGCTTGCGCGCGAACGAGGCGTCCGAGAGCCCCGCGCCGCGCCCGACGAGGCTCCGTGCGTCCGCCCGGAGGAGCACTGCGGCCACCGCCGCCGAGGTGGTCGTGTTGCCGATGCCCATCTCGCCCGCGGCGAGAAGGCGCACGCCGGCGCGGGCAAACCCGCACGCGACGGCGATTCCGACTTCGATCGCGCGCACGGCCCCATCGCGAGACATAGCGGAACCGTGCGCGATATTACCGCTCCCCCGCCGCACGTTCGCGAGCACCATGCGCGCGTCTTCTATGCCCCGGGCCATACCCACGTCGACGGGCACGACCTCGGCACCCGCGAACGCCGCCATGCGGCAGGCACTCGTGGCCCCCTCGCACATGTTGCGCGCGACGGCTCGCGTCACGTCTTGTCCGCTTTGCGACACGCCTTCGGCAACGACCCCATTGTCGGAGAAGAATACCGCGAGCGCACGGGGAAACTCGGCCACCTCGGCGCTCCCCTGAGCTGCGGCGATACACGCGACGGCGTCTTCAAAGTCGCCCAATCCCCCCAAGGGGTGCGCGATGGAGTCCCACGCGGCGTACGCGGCGGCGCGGGCGCACTCGTCTGCGGGCGCGATCCGGGAGAGCGCGGCTTCGAGCACGGCGCCCGGCGCCGACGAGAACGCGCGCTCGACTTCCTCGCGGATGCAGGCAAGCGCGGTTTCGGTTGCTTCAGCCATGCCGTCTCCTCTCTGCGAACGACGCTGCGGCAGACGCGAACGCGCGCGCAACGTCGGGGTTCGCAGGATAGTACACATGCGGGAAGCCCGCAACCAGGGACGGGGTGGTCGTCATGCACGGCCAGCCCTTGTCGCGCCGGGGCTTCTGCGCCCAAAAGTCGCCGCCCGGGCAGGTGGACTGCCAGTAGTGGAACTCGTGCGCGCGGATGCGTGTGCCGCGCGGCCCGTAGAGCCCGTCGCGTTGAGAAGTGAGCTCCACGTACCCGAAATGGGACAGCCTTCCCCCGTTCTCGCTTGCGCCCTCAAGGGCGCCCGCAACAGGCCAGCGCCGCCCCTCGCTATCGGCGATTTCGCGCTGCAGATACAGAAACCCACCGCATTCGGCGACCGTCGGCATGCCGGATTCCACCGCGCGCCGCACCGCCTCGCGCATCGGCGCGTTCTCGAAGAGCTGCCGCGCATGGAGCTCCGGGTAGCCGCCCCCCAGATAGAGGGCGCTTGTCCCCCGGGGCAACTCGCTATCACACAGAGGGCTGAAAAAGGCCAGCTCGCAACCCAGGTCCTCGAGCGCGCGCAGGTTCTCCTCGTAGTAGAACGAGAACGCCTCGTCACGCGCGACGGCGACGATGGGCCGCGCTCCCGCGATCGGCTCCAACCGGTATGGTTCCTCGCGGATATCGGGTGCCGTCGCCGCTATTTCGAGCAAGCGGTCGACGTCGACGCTCTTTTCCACCAGCTCGGCCATCTTGTCGATGCGCGCGGAGAGCTGCTTGACTTCGTCGGCGGTCACAAGCCCCAGATGCCGGCTTTCGAGCAAGAACGCCTCGTCGGCGGGGATATTACCCAAAACCGCGACGCCCGTGTGCTTCTCGATCGCAGGCTTCGCGTAGGCGCAGGCAGCGGCGCTCGTCTTGTTCAGCACGACGCCGCGCACGTTCGCACAAGGCAGGAACTCGGCGATGCCGCGGATTACGGCGGCGAGCGATAAAGACGCCCCGCGCCCGTTCACCACTAAAACGACCGGCGTTTCCGTGTCGCGCGCAACCTGGTAGCTGCTCGCGTCGGCCACGCCGGGCGCCATGCCGTCGTAGAAGCCCATGACCCCCTCGAGCACCGCGACATCCGCGCCCGCGGCGCCGCGTGCGAGTAGGGCGCGCAGCGTCGGGGAGTCGGTGAAGAAACCGTCCAAGTTGCCCGAGCGCGCACCCACGACGCGGCGATGAAAGAGCGGGTCAATGTAGTCGGGGCCGCATTTGAAGGCCGCGCATGCAAGGCCGCGGCGCGCGAGCGCGCGCAGGAGCGCACACGTTACGACCGTCTTGCCGCTCCCGCTCGAGGGCGCAGCGACCATGAAGCGCGGGATGGACGTGCTCACCGGGCACCGCCTTCCCCACCTGCACCACGCGCGCTGACGAGGAACACGGGGTTTTGCGCCTTCATAAGATGATGCGAGCCTACAGCCTCGGCACGGGCGGCCGACAACTGGCACGCCTCGAACCCCTTAAAGCGCGAACCCGAGAGGAGCGCGCACGCCTCAGTGAGTGTCTCAATGGTGACGCATGGCACACACAGGCGAACCTGCGAATTCTTCTCGAGCGCCGCCTCCACGATGGAGGGAAGCTCGCCCGCGCTCCCGCCGACGAACACGGCGTCGGGGACGGGCAGTTTCGCGAGCGCTTCGGGAGCGACGCCGGGGACCGCATACACGTTGCCGCACCCGAATGCATCCGCGTTCTCTCGGATGAGCCGCACGCCGGTCGCGTTGCGCTCGACCGCCCATACCGACCCCGCTCGCGCGACGAGCGCCGCCTCGATCGACACGCTCCCCGTGCCGGCGCCGACGTCCCACACGGTGTCGGTCGCGGTAAGGCGCAGCTTCGCGAGCGCGACGGCTCGCACCTCCTGCTTGGTCATGGGAACGTCACCGCGGATGAAGAGCTCGTCGGGAATGCCCGAGGAAGCGTACGGCCAGCGGGAGCTCGCGGCGCGGGATGCGCCCGCAGAGTCCACCACGGAAGAAGTCGCCGCGGGCGCAGACGCGCCGGCCGGCGCCTCGGAGGCTGCGCTAGAGCCCGCAGGCGACCCGGCGCCGCCTGCGGGCTCGATAAGCATCACGTTCAAGTCGTCGAACGTCTGACCTGCGATTTCACTTGCGGTCGCACAGATGATGCGCTCGTCGGGGTACGACAGGCGCTCGGCCACCGTCACGCGCGCGTCCCCGAAGCCCGCCTGCACAAGCTCGCCGGAAAGCCGCGAGGGGTCTTCCCCGCCCGACGTGACGAGGAAGAGCTCACCTGCGCGCTCGGCCTCGGCCACGATGTCGCACGCCACGCCGTGAGCGCTCGCAAAGCGCCAATCCTGCCATGGACGCGCGAGGCGCGCGGCGAGATACGACGCTGAGCTTATGCCGGGAATGACGCGCACGTCCACCTGCGCGTTGCCGGAGAGCGCCTCCACCAGGCGGCGCGCGCCGCTGAACAGCCCCACATCGCCCGTCATCACGACCACGGCGCGCTGCCACGACGCCGCATCGGTGAGCGCGGCGACGATGTCCGCCGTCTTCACGAGCTCGCATCTCACCACGTCGGGCGGCACGTCGATGCCGGCAAGCGCGCGATGAGCGCCGATGACCACATCGGCGATGTCGATCGCGTCGAGCGCCGCGCGCGAGAGCAAGTCGGGGTTTCCGGGCCCCGCCCCGATGATCGTTACCTTTCGCATGGAATCTCCCGATACCCGCGCGGCGTGACCATACGGCCGCCTACGAGCTTCGTGTCCGCGTTGCCGACGAACACGGTGGTGAACATGTCGGCGTCGATCTCCCCCAGCTCGGAGAGCCTGCACATGCCCGACTGCTGCCCCTCGCGCCCGATGTTGCGTACCCAGCCGCAGAGCGTGTCGGGGGCCTTCCATTCGAGCATAATCTTCGCCGCGCGTGAGAGCCTGTCGGCGCGCTTTCTGCTGCGCGGGTTGTACAAACAGATGCAGAAGTCGGCGCTCGCCACGGCGGCGAGCCTGCGCTCGATGACCTCCCACGGCGTGAGCAGGTCGGAGAGCGACACGACCGCGAAGTCGTGGGCAAGCGGGGCGCCGAGCACCGCCGACCCGCTCTGAGCCGCGGTGGCCCCGGCGATAACTTCCACGTCTACATCGGGGTAGTCCTCCGCAAGCTCCAGCACGGGGCTCGCCATGCCGTACACGCCCGCGTCACCGCTGCACACGAGCGCCACGGCTTCTCCGCTCTGCGCGCGCGAAAGCGCCAGGCGGCACCGTTCGACCTCGTGCATCATCGGCGTCGCGAGATGCGCCGCGTCGGGCACGGCGGCGAGCGCGAGCTCCACGTATTTCGTGTACCCCACAACGATGTCGGCCGCCTCGAGCGCGCGCCGGGCCGCAATCGTCATGCCGTCGGGGCCGCCCGGGCCGATCCCCACCACGAAGAGCTTTCCCATCACCGCTCCTTAAACGAAAGTTCGATAGTTACCTTGGAAAACGCGACGGTCACGCCGCCATGAGCGAGCTTCGGGAAGATAAGTTTGCCCCCGTCCGCGAGCGCCGCGCGCTCGCACACGTTGTCAACCCCCACCGTCGCGCGCACGAAATCAGATGGCGAAACGCTGCCTTCGACTTGCGACAACTCATCTGCGGAATACGTCGCAAGCGGAATATTGCGCGCGCGGCAGAAGGCGAGCAGACCCTCCTCGTGCGCCTTCACGTCAATCGTCGCCGCCTTGCGCACGGCCGAAAGCGAGATACCCGCCTGCCCGCACGCGAGAAGAAACGCCTCCTCGATCGCTTCGGCGCACGCACCGCGACGGCACCCTATGCCCGCAACGATGCAGGGCACGACAAGGCGAAGCGGCTCGGGCGCAGGCGCCTGCGCCCGCACGCCCGCCGGCTTCCCCGTCTCACCGGCGGGCACGACCTTGCCCGTTGTCTCCGCCACGCGAACGGACGCACCTTCATTCGCGCCAGCAAACGGCGACACGACGATATCGGCCCGAGCGCGGTCGGACGCAATGTCAACTCCCTCAGGCGGTTGTCCCGAAATCGGCATGTCGGAATAGAGCGCCACGCGCCCGCCAGAAAGCAGCCGCGCCGACACTCGCTTGATGGCCTCGGGATTCGAAACGGGGAGCCCCGCACAGCGCGCCCACGTATCCACCGCCCACACGCCGCGGACGTCGGTCGCCGTGGTGATGACGGGGATGGCCCCTGCCGCGCGTGCCACAGTTTGCGCAAGCTCGTTCGCACCGCCCAAATGCCCCGACAAAAGCGGGACGGCAAAGCGCCCCGCCTCGTCGATCGCCACAACCGCGGGATCGTTTACCTTCGAGGCGACATGCGGCGCGATCGCCCGCACGGCGATGCCCGCCGCGCCCACGAACAGAAGCGCGTCCGACGCTTCCCACGCGAGCGCCGTCCATGCGCGCAGGTCGGCCTTCCCCTCGCCGAACCCGCGCGAAACGGAAACGTCCCAGCCAGGGTCATCGTCACCTGTCTGCGCGCAATCGGAAAGCGCGCGTGCGGTGCGCACCGCCAACGCATACCCCCTCTCAGTGAACGCTATACAGGAAACCCTCATCTAGCGCACCACCATCGTCGAGAAGTAGCTGCCCCGATCGGGCACATCGTCGAGCGAGCGGTACACGCGCTCGCCCGGAAGCCCACAGTCCTCTACGAGCTCGGCACCGTCGAAGGCGCCCTCCTCGCGAAGGATGCGCTTCGTGTCCGCAAGCGAACGGCGCGCCTTCATGACCACCTTCGTCCCTGGCCAGCCGATTGCGCGGCCCACCCCATACAGCACGCCTTTACTCATACGTCGCCCCCAATTCCCCGATAACTGCTTCGGCGCCCGACGTGCGGAAAAGCTCGCGGCGCTCGGCGTCGAACACGACCGCGGCGATGTCGCATGCGCCCGCCGCGCGGCGGCGCAACCTGTCCTCGATTGCCGCAGCGAGCGAGGCGCGCGCAGCGTCCCCCACGCCGGCGGCCTCGATTACCTCGAGCGCCGCCGTGGTCGTGACCGACGACATGATCTCGCGCACGGTCTTCGCGCCCGCGCCGGCCAAGGCCGCGTGGGCGGCCAGAATCTCCGCGCGGCAGTCGGCAGTACGCGAATGGGTGTCCATGATGCCGCCAGCGACCTTCACCAGCTTGCCGATGTGTCCCACAAGAAGGACATTGGTGAATCCCTCGCGAACGCAGCAATCAATCGCATCGCCCACAAAGTTGGAGATGAAGACCACCGGCGCACCGTTTAGGTGAAAATGCCCCGAGATGAACTGCCCGCCGTAGTTGCCAGGCGTGAGCACGACTCCGCGCCGCCCCATAGCCGCATGCTGCCGGATCTCGAGCTCGATGCTGTCGCGCAAGGCAGCGAGACTGCGCGGCTCGACGATGCCCGTCGTACCCAGGATGGAGATGCCGTCCTCTATCCCCAGGTGCGGGTTAAAGGTCTTTTCGGCAAGGGCAACACCCTCGGGTACCGAAATCGTCACAGCAATATTTCCAGAAAAGCCGTGCGCGGCACACACCTCGCGCACCGCCGAAGTGATCATCGCGCGCGGCGTCGCGTTGATGGCGGCCGCCCCCACCGGCTGCTCGAGCCCGGGCAACGTCACGCGCCCCACGCCCACGCCGCCATCGACGGAAACTTCCGATTCGTGCGCGGGCACGTCCTTGCTGCCCGCAGCACCCGTGCCCGAACCCGCATGTTCCACGCGCGCGTACACGAGCACGCCGTCGGTCACATCGGCATCGTCGCCTGCGTCCTTTCGCACGGCGCACTGGGCGCACCCCTCGCCGATGCATGCGTCGACCACGTTCGCCTCGACGGGCAGCCCACCGGGGGTGACGATCGAAACGAGGCCGACGGGCTTTCGTGACAAGAGCATCTCGCAGGCCGCCTTCGCCGCGAGCGCGGCGCAGCTCCCCGTGGTGTAACCGCAGCGCAGGCGGGTCGTCCCGGTATATATATAGTGCTCGAAGGCCACGCTAGCTGCTCGCCTTCCGATATCCCGTGGCAAAAGAAGGGTCGTAAAGCTTGCTGCGCTCGTACGACTCCGCTTGCGCGCCGTTGTGCGCAAGCCCGCCGCGAGCTCCGAGCACGCGGCCCACCACCACGAGCGCCGTGCGGTCGATGCCCTCTCGCGCGCCCGCATCAGCGAGCGTGCCCACTGTGCATCGCACCACGCGCTCCTCAGGCCAGGTCGCCTTGTACACGAGCGCCGCCGGCTCGTCGGAGCTGCGGCCCGCGGCCAAAAGCTCGGCGGAAAGCTCGGCGAGCATACCCGAGCTCAGGAAGATGACCATGGTCGAGCCGCTTTCCGCCATGGTGCGCATGCCCTCGCCCGCGGGCATGGGAGTGCGTCCGGAAAGCCGCGTGATCACGACCGACTGGCTGATTCCCGGCAGCGTGTATTCCTGGCGAAGTGCCGCCGCGGCACCGCAAAAGCTCGATACGCCGGGCACCACCTCGTAGTCCACGCCGCGCGCGTCGAGCGCGTCCATCTGCTCCTGGATGGCGCCGTACAGGCACGGGTCGCCCGTGTGCAGGCGCACAACTTCCTCGCCCCGCGCATCCGCCGCGCACATCACGTCGAGCACTTCCTCCAAGGTCATGTGCGCGCTGTCGTAGACGACGCAGGATTCCTTGCACTCGGCGAGCAGCTCGGGGTTCACAAGGCTCCCCGCCCAAACGACCACGTCGGCCGCGCGCAGAAGACGCGCCCCGCGCAGCGTGATAAGGTCGGCGGCGCCCGAGCCTGCGCCAACGATATGAATCATCCGAGCCTTCCCTTCCCGTTTCTCATCGCAACTGTTTACGCCGCCATTCGCGCAGCGGGCAAAACACGGCGCCTGCGGCGACAATCGGCGCAAATACGCAGGCAGGAGCCGCAATGCCGCCCGCCCTGGCTTTGACACGTTCACAAGTGCCCACTATCATAGTAAAAGTTTCGGCAACGAGCATATGACAATCGGATAAAAGGAAATGACCGGCGCGGCGCCCGCACAGCCCGCGCTGGCTTGCGGAGGGAACCAGGTGGGAATCCTGGGCAAGGGACATTACTGTATAGGACGCGCGGGCGAACCGCCTCGCGCCCCAAGCCAGACTGCTTCGCCTTTTCCTCACGGCATCGCCGTGGCGTTAGCTCCTTGTGAACCCCGAGGGGTGCGCTTTTCTTTCGCTTGTGCCGACAAGCAACTGTCGCCGGGGGACCGGCAAACCGAGGAAAGGAAAAACCATGTCCGACCAGATGTCACGCCGCGGCTTCATGGGCGCCGCAGCAACCGGAGCCGTCGCGCTCGCCGGAGTCGCGCTCGCGGGCTGCTCCAACACCTCCGCGAGTTCCGAGAAATCGAGTGAAAAGGAGAAGGCCGTGAAGCCGGTCATCCTCGTCACGAGCTTCGGCACGAGCTACAACGACTCGCGCCACATCACCATCGGCGCCATCGAAGACGCTATCCGCGAGAAGTACTGGCAGGACTACGACATCCGCCGCGCCTTCACCGCGCAGATCATCATCGACAAGCTGAAGAAGCGCGACGGCATCACGATCGACAACATGACCGAGGCGCTCGACCGCTGCGTGAAAGACGGCGTGAAGGAAATCGTCGTGCAGCCGACGCATCTCATGGGTGGCCTGGAATACACCGACGTGAAAGACGAGCTCGACAAGTACGCCGACAAGTTCGACAAAATCTCGCTCGGCGACCCGCTGCTCACCTCCGACGACGACTACAAGAAGGTGGCCGCGGCCATTAAGGAGAACATGGCGTCCTTCGACGACGGCAAGACGGCGCTGTGCCTCATGGGCCACGGCACCGAAGCCGATTCCAACGCCGACTATGCCAAGATGCAGGAAGTGTTTAAGAACGAGGGCTTGACGCAGTTCTTCGTCGGTACCGTCGAGGCTGAACCGACCTGCGAGGATGTTATCGCCGCCGCGAGCGCCGCAGGCTACAAGAAGGCCGTGCTCGCGCCGTTCATGGTGGTCGCGGGCGACCACGCGAACAACGACATGGCAGACGAGACCGACCCCGACAGCTGGGCTGCGAAGTTCGTGGCCGCCGGCTTCGAAGTGACGTGCCTGCTCCAGGGTCTGGGACAGAACGTCGCGGTCGACGACATCTACGTCTCGCACGTGGACGACGCCATCGCCAAGCTGTAAACTCGCCGCGCACGGGGGCGCCGGTCGCGTCCCCGTGCAACGGGCATGCGCCTTCCCCAACTGACGGTGCATGCTCGTTGCATTCGCATCCCGCCCGCCCACCGCACGGCGCGGGCGGTCGAAGCGATTGAAAGGAACCCCTCCATGTTGAAGAAAACCCTCGCCTTCGCCCTGTCGGCGGCGCTTTTCGCGTTCTCGCTCGCCGGCTGCGGCGGAAATTCAATCGACAGTGCAAAGGCAAGCGATGCCGATTCCCAGGAAAAGACCGAACAGGCGGCCGATGCGCCCGAGGGCGCAAGCGCTGCCCCCATCACCGCCGACAAGGTGGCCGACGGCACCTATCCGATCACCGTAGATTCCAGCTCGAACATGTTCAGGATTGTGGACGCCCAGCTCATCGTGGAAAACGGCTCCATGCACTGCGTGATGACACTTTCCGGCACGGGCTACGGCAAGCTCTTCATGGGCACGGGTGACGAGGCTGCCACCGCGAGCGAGGCCGACTTCATCCCCTATGTGGAAAACGCGGAAGGCAAGTACACCTACGACGTGCCCGTTGAAGCGCTCGACGAGGACACCGCCTGCGCCGCGTGGAGTATTAGAAAAGAGCAGTGGTACGACCGCACGCTCGTGTTCGAATCCGCCGGCGTCGATCTGCACGCCGACGCACTGAAGTAACGCCATGCGGTCGATTCTTCCCAAGGGGGAAAACAGGAAGCGCCACAGCATCGCGGCGCGCGCGATTGTCTGCGTTCTCGTCGCCCTGCTCGCGCTTCCTTTCGCGGGGTGCAGTGCGAGCCCGAACGCGCCCGGTGACACGGCGGGCTCTCAGGAATACACTGTGAGCGTCTCGCTTTCCGGTGGGTCAGGGCGTGCAAGCATCGCCTCACCAACCACAATTGTGAAGGATGGCGACACCTACACCGCGACCATCACCTGGTCGAGTTCGAACTACGACAAGATGACCGTCGACGGCGTGGACTACGCGCCCGTAAACGACGGCGGCAACTCCACGTTCGAGATACCCGTCACGCTCGACGAGGACATCGCCGTGTCGGCCGAGACCGTCGCCATGTCGACGCCGCACACCATCGACTACACGCTCTACTTCGACTCATCCACCATGAAGGAGAAATCGGGCGACGAAGCAAGCGGCGGCTCCCCTGCGGGAACGGCTTCAAGCGCCGCGGCCGACTTCCACAACGCCGATTTGGGCTGCGGCTGGAAGCCGACGGGGACGCTTCAGCTTGAATACGCCGAGCACTTCACTGTCGACGAGTTCGAAGGCGGTCTGCGGCTTATCTGCATTTCGAACGGGGAGCGCTTCCTCGTGGTGCCGCAAGATGCGAAGGTACCTGATGGGTTGAGCTCCGACATCGCGGTCATAAGGCGCCCCGCCGACAAGGTGTACCTCGTGTCGTCGGCGACGATGTGCCTGGTCGACGCGCTCGATGCGAACGACAATATCATCATGTCGGGCACGAAGGCCGACGATTGCTCGGTCGCGGGCTTCAAAAGCGCACTCGAAAGTGGGGCGATCGCCTACGGCGGCAAGTACAGCGCGCCCGACTACGAGCGAATATCGGCCTCGGGCTGCACGCTCGCCATCGAGAACACCATGATCAACCACACGCCCGATGTGAAGGGAAAGCTGCAGAAGCTCGGGCTCGTCGTGCTCACCGAACAGTCGTCGAGCGAGCCCGAAGCACTCGGGCGCGTCGAGTGGATTAAGCTTTTCGGCGTCCTATTCGACAAGGAAGACGAGGCCGCGCACCTGTTCAACGAGCAGAAGGCCCGCGTCGAGCAAACGTCGAGGCTCGCGTCGTCAGGTAAAACCGTGGCGTATTTCTACATTAACTCGAACGGGGCCGCCGTCACGCGGCGGGCGGGCGACTACGTGGCGCAGATGATCGAGCTTGCAGGCGGCAACTACGCGCTCGATGACGCGCAGACGGCGTCGACGTCAGGTTCGTCAGTAACGCTCGAAATGGAGCGCTTCTACGCGACGGCGAAGGATGCCGACATCATCGTCTACAACGGCACCATCGACGAATCGGTTGCCACCTTGAACGACTTCGTAGGCAAAAACGCGCTATTGTCGCAGTTCAAAGCCGTGAAGAACGGCAACGTCTGGGTCACAAGCGCCGACATGTACCAGCAGATGACTTCTACCGCCGACATTATCGACGAGCTGCACGGGGCGTTCACCGGCGATGACGCGAGCGACTTCCATTATCTGAGGAAGCTCGGCTAGCACCATGAGAAGCCGACTTTTCATGACATACGACGAATCGGGGCGCGCCGCGCGGTGTCGCGTCGTGACGGCGCTGCTCGCCGTTGCCCTCATCGTGCTCGTCGGGGCCAACCTGTGCATCGGGAGCGTGCTCGTGCCCGCAGACCACATCCCCGGCATCCTTTCGGGCGGCGCGGCCAATTCCATGGAAAGCCAAGTCATCTGGGAGATTCGCCTGCCGCGTGTGCTTTCAGCCGTGCTTCTCGGCGGGGCGCTTTCCCTCTCCGGGTTCCTGCTGCAGACGTTTTTCAACAACCCCATCGCCGACCCGTTCATCTTGGGCGTCTCCTCGGGCGCAAAGTTCGTCGTCGCGCTTACGATGATCGTACTTCTGGGCGCGAACCAGGCCATGTCCTCGCCGGCCATGGTGGTCGCAGCGTTTCTGGGCTCGCTTATCACCATCGGCTTCGTGCTCCTCATCGCACGGCGCATAAGTTCCATGGCCATGCTCATCGTGGCGGGCGTCATGGTGGGATACATCTGCTCGGCGGCGACGAACTTCCTCATCACCTTCGCCGACGACCAGTCCATCGTGAACCTGCACAACTGGTCTTTGGGTAGCTTCTCGGGTTCGAGCTGGGACGACGTCGCGGTCATCGCGGTCGTGGTGATCACCGTGAGCGCATGCGTATTCGCGATATCGAAGCCCCTTTCCGCCTTCCAGCTGGGAGAAGCCTACGCAAAAAGCGTCGGCGTGAACGTCGCACGCTTCCGCGTGGTGCTCGTCCTTCTAGCGAGCATGCTCTCCGCCTGCGTGACCGCGTTCGCTGGTCCGGTGTCGTTCGTAGGCATCGCGGTTCCGCATCTCGTTAAGTCGGCGCTGAAGTCGTCGAAGCCCATCCGAGTGATTCCTGCGAGCTTCTTGGGAGGCGCCATCTTCTGCGCGGGCTGCGATTTGATCGCGCGCACGCTGTTTTCCCCCGTCGAGCTTTCCATCAGCGCCGTCACCGCCATCTTCGGCGCGCCGGTGGTTATCGCACTCATGTTGAAGAAGCGGGTGAGGTAGATGGGGGAATTCGTGCCGCGGCCCAAAACGCTCGGAGGGGAGTCGAACCTCGAAACCCCGGTAAAAACGCAGGCTGACGGAGCGCCGCTTTTCCGCATAAGCGACCTGTCGGCGGGCTACGACAAGAAGGTCGTAGTCGAAGGCGTCGAGCTGGAGGTTCGCGCGGGCGACGTCGTGGCGCTCATCGGGCCGAACGGCTCGGGCAAGTCGACCATCTTGAAAACCATTACACGCCATCTGGCACCGCTTGCCGGCGCGGTCGAGCTCGACGGGCGGGAGATTTCCCGATGGAAGACGGCGGAGTTCGCAAGGAACCTTGCCGTTATGCTGACAGATCGACCCCGGACCGAGCTCCTCACCTGCCGCGATATCGTAGAGGCGGGAAGGCATCCCTACACCGGGCGAATGGGCACACTCTCGCCCGACGACCATAGTCGGGTCGATGAGGCCATGAAAACCGCACATGTGGAAGAGCTCGCCGAGCGCGACTTCATGCAGATAAGCGACGGGCAACGCCAGCGCGTCATGCTCGCACGAGCCATCGCGCAGGATCCGCGTGTGCTCGTGCTCGACGAGCCCACGTCGTATCTCGATATCCGCTACCAGATCGACCTGCTGCGAATACTTCGCCACCTTTCGAAATCGCGGAATGTGGCTGTCATCATGTCCATCCACGAACTCGAGCTCGCGCAGAAAAGCGCCGACAAGGTGATTTGCGTGAAGGACGGCCGGGTCTTCCGCGCCGGCGCACCCGAGGACATATTCACGCGCGAGACGATTGGCGAGCTCTACGGCCTTCAACATGGCACCTTCAACGAGCGCTTCGGCAGCGTGGAAATTGGGCGCCCACACGGCGATGCGCACACGTTCGTCATCGCTGGCGCAGGTACGGGGTCGGCTGTGTTTCGCCAGCTCATCCGGCAGGGCAAGGCGTTCTACGCGGGCGTTCTGCACGAAGGGGACATCGACTGCGAGCTCGCGCGCGACCTAGCGACGGAATGCGTGGCCGAGCGCGCCTTCGAGCCAATCGGGGATAAAACCATAGCCCGCGCCAAAGAGCTCCTCGTCCACTGCGCACGCCTTATCGTGTGCCCCGCCGCCTTCGGCACCATAAACGCCCGCAACGCAGAGCTCGTCGAGTTTGCACGCTCGCATGGTATCGAGGTCATGCGAGCGTGCGAAGGCGCATCGGAGGATTCCAAAATTGGAGTGGGAAGGATAAACTGGACTTTCTTTTAAGGATCCTCAGGCTACAGCTCCTACGCCGGCAAGGTCTCCAAGGCGCCGGAGAACCTCAGGAACAGGAATTTCCACGCCGACGAGCCCAACTAGGCCTAATCCAAGCGAGATTCCAGACTCGACAGACCATTGAGAGTCAGATCGTTGGCGACCTCAGAGACGCGCTCGATAGGAACCGAGCCGTCAGACAGCGCCCACGTGCGATAGATAGCGATAATACCCGACAGCAAAAACGCCAGATAGTAGTCGAACATCTCGTCCTTGAGACCTTGGGGCAGCAGATCGCGCTCGGCAATCTCATGTTCGAGCGGCGCACGAAGACGAGCCATGAAATCATCGAGCGGAATATTCTCGATCAGCTGACGATTGAGCACTAAGTTGTTGCACAGTGCCTCATTAACGGTTTTAAAGAAGGTCGCCGCCGCGCCAAGAGCGCGCTCGCTGGTGTCACCGTCCATAGAAGCAAGCGTTTTCTCGACCGAGTCGACAATCATCTCCACCACATCGACGGCAATGGCATCGAGCAGGCCGTCAACCGTACCAAAGTGAACGTAAAAGGTCTTGCGGTCGACATTGGCCTCGCGCGCGATGGCACTCACCGTAATGTCTGCCAGCGGCTTTTCCATGAGCAGGCGCTCGAAAGCCGAAAGGATGGCATTACGGCTGCGAACGATGCGGCGATCAAGACGCGGTTTGCTGGTTGCCATGGGCGTGTCCCTTCGATATGCAAGCATTCATCAACAGATGAGAGATAATCTACGTAAGAGGATTATCCCCCATACAGCACAAATATGCCCCGCATCATGAAGAACGCACGACTGCCCTACTACGACTTGGGATGCTTCTTCTTATTGAGTGCCGACGGAGATACGCGAATACCATCGCCTGTCTGGCGCACATAGGCTTTATGAGCCGGCTTAGCGGTCCCAGAAGCCTTCTGAGCGCACTTCTTGGGATCAACGGTAACAGCATTCGTGGGGTGCGGCATAGTGGGCGCAGAGGGCGTCTGAGGCGTGCGGCCGAGCTTGCGCATCACACGATCCCAGCGCGCATGGATGCTCTCGTTGTGGGCGCTCTTAAGTCCCAGCAGGGGCGCAGCCAAAATGGTCGGCGCAATAAACGTAATGAGGCGCCACAGCAGATAGCCGGCGGTCGAAGCCGACCCAAAGAAATGACCCAAGAACAATGCAAAGCCGCCCTCAGCGCCACCAGTTCCACCGGGCAAGGGAACCGCAGAGCTCAGCAGCTGGACAAAGGCGCTCGCGGCCATGACCGAGAAAAAGTCGACCTCGTGGTGGCCAAAGGCAAGCATCAGGAAATACGGAACCAGATAGAAAAACGCGAGCTGCAGCATGGTGATAAACACGGTGAGCAGCATGGAAGAAAAATGTCCGGCCGAAAGCTTGAACTTCTCGGAGAAGGAGTAGATCTCGCCATCGACAAACGTACGCCAACTCTCGATCTTAGTGACCGAGACACCAATGCGCTCGAGCCAATTGATGATGCAATGGGCGACGCGCGTGACGGTCTTAGGCATGAGCGCGACGGCGAAGATGCCAAGCAAGATGCAGCAGTGTCCACCAAAGCTAAAGACGCACAGCAGCGTCATGTCGCCGTAGCGTTCGGCAAAAAACGGCATACGGGCGAGCAGCAGGATAGCGCCCCAGGCGACCAGGCCAAACTGGTACACGATAAAACGAGTGAATTGCGTGGCGCCGGCCTCGCCCACGTTTTGGCCGGCCTTGGTCAGGCGATAGATCTGAGCCGGGGTGGAGCCCATCATCATGGGCGTCAGGTTGCCAAAGAAGATGCCACTCGCCTCGACCGAGATCAGGTCGCGGATGCCGACGGGCGAATTGGGATCGAGCCAGACGGCGATCGCATAGGCCACAATGCCAAAGAACAGGTACATGAACATGCAAAGACACGCGACAACGAGCCATGAAACCTGGACGCTCGACATAGCGGCCCAGAACTGCCCCATCTGCCCAGTTACCACCAGATAGACGATATAACCTACCAGCACGACGCCGATAAAGATGGCGCCGCGGCGTGCGCTCTTATTGTCATCTCCGCCCGAGGCCTCAACCTCGACCTGGGGCTTAGACGTATGCTGAGAGGACTCCGTCATGAGACTCCTTCTAACAGTCAAAATATCTTGGATATTGTACCCGTAAGGGCCATAAGCAGAACGCAAAGCTCTGGTTCAAACGGGAATTGCAGAGGGCTGTATGAAAATAAAAACCCGACCTTCCATGGGAAGACCGGGTATCAGATGCGTGGTAGCCCGTACCAGATTCGAACTGGTGATCTCCGCCTTGAGAGGGCGGCGTCCTAAACCGCTAGACGAACGGGCCATAAGCCTCAGCAGAAAAGAAGTGGTAGCCCGTACCAGATTCGAACTGGTGATCTCCGCCTTGAGAGGGCGGCGTCCTAAACCGCTAGACGAACGGGCCACATGACATCTGCACTGCCGTGCTGCGAAGAAATATATTACGGGACAAAAAACGTCAGCGCAAGAAGAAATTCCAAATTGCCGAAAAATTGTCGGCAGGTTATGGAACACGCAGGTAAACTTGGTAGCTAATTCAAGTTGAGCTGGACCAAAAGAGCTTCGCGCTCGTTGGGAATGTTGTCTTCGATCACGGCGTCGAGGGCGGAGTTGAGAAGCTGACCCAGTTCCGGCCCGGGCTTGACTCCGGCACGGATCAGGTCGCCGCCATTGATGGCGAGCATCTTGAGCGTATAGGGCTCCCCTGCCTTCAGCAGCTTGTGCGCCATCGCGCGCATCTCCTCAATCGTCTCAACGTAATAGAAGCACGACGGGGCCTTGCCAAGTGTGTCGGCACGCTTAAGGTCCATGAGCTCGTCAATCAGGCGGGCCGTGTCGACGCCCTCACCCGAAAGCGCGCGCATCATATTGAGCAGACAAGTGCGCTCGGGGCGCAGCGGCTTGTCGTGATATTTGATGAGCAGGCACACGTCACGCACCAAGTCGTGCGAGAGCGCCAGGCGATCCATAATGACGCGCGCTTTCTTAGCGCCGAGCTCGGGATGACCGTAGAAGTGTCCGCTGCCGGCGTGATCGACCGTAAAGCACTCGGGCTTGGAGACATCGTGCAAAAACGCCGCCCACATAAGGCTCGACGATGGCGCGACGCCGTCGCACAGCGCCAGCTCCCCTGCCACCGTCAGCACACGGGCGATATGCTCGTAGACGTTAAACGCATGATAGACACTTCGCTGATCAAACCCGCGACCCGCTGCCAACTCGGGCACAGCGGCGCAGATGAGCTCAGGGTAGCGCAACATGGCGTCTCCCCCGTGACCGGTCGAAAGAATGCCCTCGAGCTCAATACCCACACGCTCGCGCGCTACGGCATCGAGCAGCGGCGCGCACTCGGCAAGCGCACGCTTGGTCTCGGGCTCAATCATAAAGTCCAGGCGGCAGGCAAAGCGCACCGCGCGCAGCATGCGCAGGGCGTCCTCGTTAAAGCGACGCTTGGGATCGCCGACAGCGCGAATCAGCTTGCGCTCCAAGTCACCCTGGCCGTCGTAGCGGTCGACAAGCCCGCGCTCGGGATGCCAGGCCATGGCGTTGACGGTAAAGTCGCGGCGCGCCAGATCGTCCTCGAGCGAGGCGGCGCGCTCGACGCTCTGAGGATGGCGCCCATCGGTATAGAAGCCATCCAGACGGTACGTGGTGACCTCGATACGCTCGCCATCGGAAATAGCCGTGATTCCGCCAAATTTAATGCCCGACTCCACAACCACGATGCCGGCGGCCTCGAGCGCCGCCTTGGACTCCTGCCACAGGCCGCTACAGCACATATCAACATCGTGGCTGGGGCACCCCATCAGGGCGTCGCGCACCCAACCGCCCACGTACCAAGCCTCAAGACCAGCCGCCTCAAGCGCGCGCAGGACGCGTAGGGACGCATCAGACGGTTGCGTACCGTTGAGCGAAACATTGCACATGCCTATGGCCTCCTGCTCTTGTGAGCGTTAATCGATGGTTCTCAAGAAGTCTAACAAGAAACGAGAAAGCGCGCACACGCAATCGCGTCGTTGATTAGATAAAACGAGACAGCAGACACCACATATGTTCAGCGCGCAAAAAACACCCGCCTTGGTAATCCAAAGCGGGTGTTCGGCAACGATGTATCGATGCGGCTAGCAGACCTGGCGAACCTCGATGTGCTTCTTATATTCGTCCACCTTGGCAAAATCGCCCAAACCGGGGCACTCGACCACGTTGGCACCGGTGGCCATCGACAGGCGCAGGGCGTCCTCGACGCGCTCGGGGGCGTCATGCCACACGGACAGGAAGGCAGCGAGCGAGGAATCGCCGGCACACACCGTCGACAGCAGCTTGACGTCGAAGGTGCGGTTAGCAAACCAGATGTGCTTACCGTTGGAGAAGTACGCACCGGCGCCGCCGAGGGTCAGCAGCACGTTCTTGGCGCCCTTGGCATGAAGCTCAGCCATAGCGCCCTTGACGGACTCATCGTCGCCACCGCTCACCTTAATGCCAAAGATATCGAGCAACTCGTCGTCATTGGGCTTGATCAGCAGCGGCTCCATGGCAATGAGATCTGCCAGCTGATGGCTCGAGATGTCGAGAACGAACTCGGCACCCTTGGCCTTGACGCGGCGCAGAACCTCGGCCAGGAAGCCCTCGGAAGTGTTGGGAGGCAGCGAGCCGCTGATTACCAGGCAGGTCATGTCATCGAGCGAATCGATGAGCTCAAACATCTCCTGCTCATTGGCCTCGTTGATGGCGGCACCGGCGTTGACCATGTTGTACTCGGTGTCGGGGCCGGCATTGAGGAACACGTTGACGCGCGTGATGCCGTCGGTCCACACGGGCTTGACGGGCACGCCCAGGGCCTCGGCGCCCTTGACGATGAACTCGCCCGAGAAGCCAGCGAAGAAGCCCAGGATCGTGGTGTCGACACCGTAGTGGTCAAGCGTAAACGAGACGTTGAGGCCCTTGCCGTTGGGCGTATAGACGGCGTTGCGAGTACGCGTGACGGTGTTGGCAGCAAGGCCGTCGCAGGCGATGTTGTAGTCAATGGCGGGATTTGCAGTGAGCGTGTAAATCATGAATGTTCCTTTCACGAAGCAACGTGTTAATGAAAGTATATTCCACGTATCGGTAAAAGGCTAGGACAACTCGGTGAACGGTGTGGAAGCGATGAAGTACGGCGGGACACCTCTCCCCCGTGGCGGAACAAAAAGGCGCCCCAGCCGAAACCGGGGCGCCGCATGCGCACGAATATGTCGCGTTTCGATTACTGACGATCGAGCTTGCGGACAGCAACGCGCTTGCTGTACTCGTCGACGTGACCGAAGTCGCCGATGCCGACGGACTCGGCAACGTTGGCGCCGGTGGCCATAGCGAGCTTCATGGCCTCCTCGACGTTGTCGCGATCCCTGTACCACTTGTGAAGGAACGCAGCGAGGGTGCAGTCGCCGGCGCAGACGGAAGAGACCAGTTTGATGTTGAACTCACGCTTGGCGTACCAGATGTCCTCGCCGTTGGAGAAGTAAGCGTCGCCGCGGCTACCACGGGTGAGCAGCACGTTCTGAACGCCGGCGTCGTGAGCCATCTTCATGGCAACGCGGACCTCGTCGTCGGTGTCGACCGGCACGCCGAAGATGGCCTTCATCTCGTGATGGTTCGGCTTGATGAGCAGAGGCTTCTTGTGAGCGAGCTCCTTGAGCTTGTCGGAGGACAGGTCCAGGACGACATCAGCGCCACGAGCCTGAGCGTGCTCCATGACCTGAGCCAGGAAGTCAGGCGTAGCTTTGGGAGGCACGGAGCCGGAAACGATCAGGCACTCGAGATCGCCCGCGGTGTCCAGGATGTTGTAGAGCTCCTCCTGGTGCTGCGGCGTGATCGGAGCACCCGGGTTCAGGATGCCGTACTCGTGCTGGCCATCGTTGACGTAGGTGTTAATGCGCGTGATACCGTCGGTCCAGACCGGGCGGCAGAGGCAACCCAGGTTCATGACCTCCTCGACGATGAACTTACCCGTGAAGCCGGCGAAGAAGCCGAGCGCGACGGTGTCGACGCCCATCTTCTTAAAGGCGAAGGACACGTCGAGGCCCTTGCCGTTAGCCGTGTAGCTGGCCGAACCGGTGCGGACGTTCTCGTCGGGCTCGAGCGGAGAGCTCGAAACCGTCATGTCGACAGCCGGGTTAGCGGTTAGCGTGTAGAACATTTACAGTACCCCCTGTATATGTGAGGGCCGCGTGGCCGGCCCATTCCAACCACGCGGTTACCTCTGATACCAAATTAGCGAGCTGCGGACTCGAGCAGTGCCTTGACCTCGGCGGCAGTGTTGCAGGCGAGTGCCTTCTCGGCGAGCTCGTCGCACTCGGCCTTGGTCCACTGGCTGATGGTCTTGCGGGCGCGCAGGATCGACGGAGCGCTCATCGAGAACTCCTCCAGGCCCCAGCTGATCAGCAGCGGCTCGAGCAGCGGATCGGCAGCGGCCTCGCCGCACATACCGACCATGATGCCGGCCTTCACGCCGCTCTCGATGATGTTCTTGAGCGAGCGGAGCACGGCGGGATAGTACACCTGGTACAGGTTGGAGATGGTGTCGTTGCCACGGTCGGCGCACATGGTGTAACCGATCAGGTCGTTGGTGCCGATGGAGAAGAAGTCGGCGACCTCGGCCAGACGGTCTGCGAGCAGCGAAGCGGCGGGCGTCTCGACCATGATGCCGACCTCGATGTTCTCGTTGAACTTGCGACCCTCTTCGGTCAGCTCGGCCTTGCACTGCTCGACGAGCTCCTTGACAGCCAAGACCTCCTCGACGCAGGTGACGAGCGGGATCATGATCTTGACGTCACCGAAGGCGCTAGCGCGCAGCAGAGCGCGGAGCTGGACCTTGTACTGGTCGGGATTGGCCAGGCAGTAACGCACGGCGCGGAAGCCCATGAAGGGGTTATCTTCCTTGACCATGTGCAGATACGGAATCTCCTTGTCGCCACCCACATCGAGCGTGCGGATGATGACCGGAGCACCCTTGAGCGCGCTGGCGACCTTACGGTAGGCGTTGAACTGCTCCTCCTCGGAAGGAAGCTCAGCAGAATCCATGAACAGGAACTCGGAGCGGAACAGACCGATGGCCTCGGCGTCGTGATCGAGCGCGTTGGGCACGTCATCGGGGTTACCGATGTTGCAGGCGATGATCTTCTTGATGCCATCGGCAGTCACGGACGGCTTGCCACGGAAGGCCTCGAGGGCTGCCTTCTCAGCAGCGAAGGCCTCGGCCTTGGCGGTGTAGGCAGCGAGCGTCTCCTCGTCGGGATCGGCCTCGACGATACCCTTGCCACCGTCGACGACAACGGTCATACCGTTGCGCAGCGCGGTGCAGCTGTTGGAAACCGAAAGGACAGCCGGGATCTCGAGGGCGCGCGCAATAATTGCGGAGTGCGACGTGCGGCCACCGGTCTCGGTGACGATACCGGCAACGTGGGCCTTATCGATCGTGGCGGTCATGGACGGCGTGAGGTCGTGCACGACAACGACAGTGTTCTCGGGCAAGACGGAGAGGTCGACGACCTCCTTGCCCAGCAGCTCAGCCAGAATACCGGTGCGGATGTCGGCGATGTCGGCCGCACGCAGACGGAACATCTCGTCGTCCATGGACAGGAACATGTTCTCGAACATGGTCGAGGTGTCCATGAGCGCCTGCTCGGCGCAGGTACCGCCGTCAATGGCGGCGTTGATGGCGTCGGTCATCCCCGGGTCCTGAGCCAGGACAATGTGTCCGCTCATGATCTCGGCCTCGGCCTCGCCCACCGTCTCCTTCATGTGGTCGGCCTGAGCCTGGGTCTTCTCGCAGAAGACCGAAAGAGCGGACTGATAGCGCTCCTTCTCTGCTGCCGAATCAGCAACCTCGTGCGGCTCAAACGTCAAGTCGGGATCGACGGCGACCATGACGGTGCCGATACCGATGCCCTCGGAAGCGTTGACTCCCTGATACATTCCCATTCCTCTCTCCGTGTCATGTGATAAAGCGTTTTGCCATATCCATGACAAAAGAGCGCAGCTACCTTACAACAGGTCACTGCGCCCCCAAATATGAACTTAGTTGTTCAACATGCGACCCGTTTGAGTTCTACTCGCCAAGACCGCTCTTGATGAGCTCGATGGCAGCAGCCAGAGCCTCGGCCTCGTCAGCGCCGTCGCACTTGACCTCGACCTCGGTGCCGCAGGGGATACCAGCAGCCATGAGGGCCATCGGGGACTTGCCGTTGACCTCCTTCTCGGGGGTGACGACCGTCACGTCACAGGCGTACTTGCCCATGGTGGAGGCGAACAGACCAGCCGGACGCATGTGCAGACCCTGAGGATTAACGAGGGTAGGCTTCTCAGAAACCATAATTGACTCCTTTTTGTGTTTAACCCCTGTCATGCATGTGGCAGGAGTCAGATTCACGACGTTGTTTATATTAACTCACATCAAACGGTTTTTCATTGTGTTTCAGACGAATTATTGGACAGATGTGTTTGTCGTCCGCTTGCTCGCCCACAGGGGCCCGTGCGCGGCCTGTGAGATTTCCTGCTCTACAGTCCTGCTCGCACGAAGAGCACATTAAGTGCTCTTCGGCTCGTGCGGAACTCGCGATAAATCTCACAGGCCGTGCACGGGCCCCTGTGGGCGAGCAAGCTGCGGAAACCCAGTCGGTCCAAAGTAATGTCGGCTGAAAGGAATTCTGGCTGATGATCTGTTCGCGACAAGGACTCGACAGGCGGCCCCCTCTATGCCCTTTTATAAGTTGCGGTGAAATAGGGACTGAATTATGGGTTGAATCGTTTAAACAGTCCCTATTTCACCGCAACTTATTTGAGGATGAAAAAGGCGGAGGCCCTGGAGAGGGACTCCGCCTTATATACAGGGGGCGATGTTATTCGCGAGCTGGGGGATTAGACCAGACGGGCGTTGATCGTCTTGGCGATCTCGGCAGCGTCGGTAGAACCCTTGACGGTGGCACGGAAGTCCTCGTCCATGAGCGCCTCGGCGACCTTAGACAGGATCTTGAGGTGCGTAGTGCCGGCCTGGGCACCGGGGATGAGCAGGGCGATAGCCACGTTGACGGGAGCGCCGTCCATGGTGTCCCAACCGGTCACGCCGGACTCGTCCTTGACGACGATGACGGCAGCTTCGGTAATGGCGTCGGACTTGGCATGCGGAATAGCGAAGCCCTCCATCATGCCCGTGGTGCCCTCGGCCTCGCGGGCCAGGAAGGCGTTCATCACGGCGTCGGCATCGCAGGCGATACCGGCCTTAACAGCCTGGTTGGAAACGAAGCTCAGAGCCTCGTCACGAGAAGCGAAGTCCTCGGCAACAAAGACATTCTCGACCTTAACGAAGTCGGCAGCCTCGGCCTTGGGGGCCTCGACGGCAGCGGCCTTGGGAGCCTCAACCGGCTTGGCTGCAGGAGCGGCCTTCTGGTTCTTCTCGAAGTCGTACTTCTTGAAGGCCACGAACAGGATGCCACCGACCACAGCGCCGATGAGGATCGCGAGGACCCAAAGCGGACCGTTCTCGACAACGGGCAGGACCAGGAAGCCACCGTGAGGCGCCGGATCGTGAACGTTGAACATAATGGTCAGGATCGAAGCGATAGAGGAACCGAGCATCATGATGGGCATGGCGGGCCAGATGTTCTTGGTCATGAACGGAATGGCGCCCTCGGTGATGTGGGTGCAACCAAGGATGAGGTTGACGACACCGGCGTCGTGATCCTCCTGGCTGAAGTACTTCTTGCCGACAACGACAGCGAAGGTGGTGATCAGCGGCGGAACGATGCAGGCAGCGGAGACGGCAGCCATGAAGTTGGTGCCGAAGTTGTAGGTATCGGTGCCAACACCGGCGGCCAAAGCCTCGGTGAGCATAGCGGTACCGGTGACGTAAGCAGCCTTGTTGACCGGGCCGCCCATGTCAAAGGCGCACATGCAGCCAATGGCAAGACCCAGGACAACGGCGCCAGAGGCGGACAGGCCCTTGAGGAAGTCCATCATGGCGGTGTTGATGGCAGCCATGGGGCCGGAAATGCCGAGCATGACCAGACCGACGATGGCGGTAGAGAACAGCGGGTACAGGAAGATAGCCTTGAGGCCGTCCAGGTTCTTGGGCAGGCCGGCAAAGACCTTCTCGAGCAGCAGGATGACATAGCCGGCGAGGAAGCCGCCAACGATGCCGCCCAGGAAGCCGAAGCCCACGCCGGCGCCACCGGCGTCGATCATGCCGGTCTCGGCGTTAACAGGCAGGCCCTGGATGGCGATCATACCGGCAACAAAGCCGGGGACGAGCGCCGGGCGCTTGCCGATGGACTCGGCGATATAGGCGGAAAGCACCGGAACCATGAGGTTCATGGCGATGCCGCCGATGATCTTGAGCATCGCAGCAAAGCTGTTGTAGTCAGACGCCGTCGAATCAAAGGACGTAATGCCCCACAGGAACGAAACGGCGGTCAGGACACCACCGGCAACGACGAAGACCAGCATGTGGCTGACGCCGTTCATGAGGTGCTTGTAGATGATGTGGCCGATGGACTCCTTCTCCTCGACCTCGTCCTCGACATCGGCAGCAGCCGCAACCGTGTCGTCACCCTTGGCGGCGAGCGCGCGGTCAATCAGCTTACCGGCGGCCTCGACGGACAGGGCCTTGGAAACACCAACGGAAACCATGGGCTTGCCGGCGAAACGCTCAGCCTGGACATCCTTGTCGGCTGCGACGACGACGGCCTTGGCACCAGCGATCTCACTCTTGGTGAGCTCGTTCTCGACACCGACCTGGCCATGAGTCTCGACCTTAATGGTCAGACCGCGCTCGGCAGCTGCCTTCTCCAGCGCCTCCTTCGCCATGAAGGTGTGCGCAATGCCGGTAGGGCAACCGGTCGCGGCGATGATGTCAAACTTAGCCATGTGTCCCTCCTTCTTGAGTACAGCGCCCGCGGGCGCTCCCCTACACGCGCTTCGATGCGCGTTTTTCCACAACTGAAAGATACCAACCTACCGTCCGCGTGAGAAGAGCTAAGGTGCAAATCTCCGGTGAAAGGTTCTTTCATAACCGTAAACGGTAAGTGAAAGTTTACCATCAACACTTGAAACGGCAAGGTGTATCTTGTAATTGAAAATGCCCGTATACTATGACATTACGAATCAAATTAGATTTTCATGCCAACCAGGAGCCATCCATGACCGATAGTAGCAAGAGCGCACTTTCCCTCATTAGCACCCATCAGGGATACAGCGAATCCGAGCAGCGCATTGTCGACTATATATTGGAGCACCAGTCCGAGGCTCCACGCCTCACGGCGGCTCAGCTCTCACGCGCCGCCGCCACGTCCGAGGCGACCGTTTCGCGCTTCTGCCGCAAGCTTGGCTTTGGTAGCTTCCGCAGCTTTCAGTTTTCGTTGGCGAGGGATTTGGAAAGCCAGCGTAACGAGGGCCTGACTGACGAGGTCTCGCTCGACAATATGGAGCAGAGCCTTAAGAATATCCTGGCTGCCAAGGTGAGCGAGCTTAATGCGACCATCGACGGGATCGACCACGATACGCTGGCGGCTGTTGTGCATGCCCTTAAGCATGCAGGGGTTATTGAGTTTGCAGCTGTGGGCAATACGAACGCGGTCGCGCTCGATGCGACGTTTAAGTTTTCGCAGCTGGGCCTGCGCTGCATGGCGAGCACCATTAGCGAGACATCAATCGGTTTTGCGCTCACGTTACGCCCGGGTGACGTCATCGTGCTAATCTCAAACTCTGGCAAATCGCGCCGACTGAATCGCATGGCAAAAGCGGCTCGCAACTGCGGCGCAACCGTAGTCGTCATCAGCAGCGATAGCAAGTCTCCACTTGCGCGCCTGGCAGACTACACTTTTAATACCGTCAACCACGAAGCGCTGCTGACGACGGGCGACTTTGCGTTCTCTAAGATCAGCGCCACGATGATCATCGAAGTCATCTACAACTTCCTGCTGCCCGAGATTGAAGACGCACGTGAGCATATCAGCTACTACGAGGAGCTCATCCAGCCGGATAAGGTCGTTGAGTAGATAGATTGGGGAGCCGATAGACGCCTCTCGTCACGAAACCCGCCCATCTACTACGTTTTAACCGCAACTGCCAACCATACACCCAAAATAGAGAAAACCGCAGGTGTTCTACCTGCGGTTTTCTTTTTGCAATTCTTGGCATGGTTGCCGATGCCCTACCAAACGTAGTAGATGGACCCGTTTCGTGGCGGCCGGGTTGGACATGCTTGTGGCGGCTCGACCTAGGCACGCGCCTCCGCAAGCATCTGCCTGGCGTGCGCCAGGCTTGCCTCGGACTGATCGCCGCTCAACATGCGGGCGATCTCGGCGGTACGCGCTTCGCCGGTTACCTCGTCCAAATGCGTCTGGGGAACATCGCCCGGTTCCTTGCTGACGACGTAATGCTTGTCAGCCATGACGGCGACCTGCGCCAAGTGGGTTACGACAATCACCTGATGCGTAGAGGCGAGATCTGCCAGCACGCCCGCGAGCGCACGCGCAGTGGAGCCACCGACACCAGCATCGACCTCGTCAAACACCAGCGTATCGGCACCGTCCGCGTTACCGAGGACAACCTTGCTTGCAAGCATGACGCGGCTGAGCTCGCCGCCCGACGCAATGCGGCGCAGGGGACGTGGCGTCAAGCCGGCACCGCTGCGGTATAGCAGCTCGTAGCTCGAAGGACCAATGGGCGTCCACTCAGCACGGGGAAGATCGCGCGACTCCCAGACGAGCTCGGCACTACCCATCTCCAAGCGCGCCATCTGGCGGCCAACCTCGTGGCAGAAGCGCGGGGCCGCCGTATTGCGTGCGCGCTTAAGTGCCTTGGCAGCGGCAAACAACTCGCGCTCGGCGCTCCCGAGTGCCTCGCGCGCCTTCTTGATCCGCTCATCACCATCGTCTACCAGAGACAACAGCTCTTGCGAGCGATCGCGCATGGCAAAAACATCGTCCATGGTGGGACCCCACTGACGCAACAGGCCCTTGAGGTCGGAATACCGCTCACGCATGCGAGCGAGCTCGCGCGGGTCGAAGGCGACGCCATCGCGATAGGCACGAAGCTCGTTCGCGCAATCCTCAAGGGAAATACAGGCATCCGAAAGCGCATCGGCAATGTCGCCCAGTTTGCGATCGACGGTAGCCATTCGGGAAAGTTCTGCCACGGCGCTGTTCACGGCGTCGAGCGCTCCCCCTTCGGAGGCAAGCGATGCATGGGCATCGTTAGCCGTGGCAACCAGTACCTCGGCATGTTCGGAGCGCGGCAGCAGTTCCTCGAGTTCCTCATACTCGCCCGGTTTGGGGTCGACCTCGCCGATGCGCTCGAGCGCAAAGCGTGCCTCCTCGACGCGGCTCCCCTGCGCACGCGAGGCCTCTTCGACACGTCGAACCTCCTTAGCGGCAGCGCGCGAAGCCTTAAAGCAGGTGCGGTACGCATCCAGCGCCTCGAGCACAGAGCGCCCCGCCCAGGCATCGACCATCGCAACGTGATGCGATGGATCGAGAAAGCGCTGATGCTCGTGTTGGCCACATAGATCCATCATCACGCCGACGCGCTCCGAAAGCTCGCGCACGCTGGCAATGCGGCCGTCAATTTTTACGCGGCTGCGGCCCTCGGCAGAAAGGCTGCGCTGCACGGTGAAACCATCCGTGTCGTGCGGGCCGTCGAACAGGCGCGCCTCGACGCTGGCAAGCGCCTCGCCCTCGCGAACCGTCGACGAATCGGCGCGCTCGCCCAAAATAAGCTTGAGCGCCGAAAGCAGCGCGGTCTTGCCAGCACCGGTCTCACCGGTCAGGACGGTCAAGCCGGCACTCGGCACCAACGTCGCCTCGCGAATGAGCGCAATGTTAGAAACCTGCAGCTCATCGATCATGACGCACTCCGTAGAACACGCGGCTCACCGAGTTATAGAAGCTCTCGGGGCCGTAATCAAGCAGCAGCACATCACCGGGCCCGCGGCGCACAGCCACGCTCTCAACGGTGCCATCACAGGTAATAAACTGCCCATCGATAGCGATCGCCGGAACGCTCGGACGGTCATCAGACATAAAGATTTCGACGACATCACTCGGCGAAGTCAAGAAGGCACGGGCCTGAATGGTGTGCGGCGCAATGGGTACGCAGACCATGCCCGTATAGTCGGGGCTCACGATGGGGCCACCGGCGGATAGTGCATAGCCAGTGGAGCCGGTCGCCGTCGAAACGACGACACCGTCACCGCGCAGGCGGTCGATATGATGGCCGGACACCGTGATGTCGAACTCGACCATATCGGACAGCGGACCGCGGGTAAGCGCCATGTCGTTGAGGGCGAAGGTGCGCACGACATCCTTCGTACCGTCTTCGCGCACGGACACGATATCCGCGGCGATGGTAGCGCGACGGCTCACATGCAGCTCGCCGGACAGGGCGTCGCTCACGACTTGCAGAATGTCGCGCTCCTCGGGGCTCGCAGCAGTTAAAAAGCCCAGGTGACCATATGAAAGACCGAGGATAGGAATCTCGCGATGGTTGAGGATGCGGGCAGCGCGCAGCAACGTACCGTCGCCGCCGAGCGTAATGACCAAATCGGAGCCATCAATATCAGGCGTGTTCTGAATCTTGGATCGCTGGTCGGCAGCCCATGCGACCTCATAGCCCTGGCGCGTCAGCCAAAGCTCGAGCATCAGGCCGCTCTCGACCGCCTCTTGCTTGTAGTAATTGGGAACCAGAAAGACCTTCATAGCGTTGCAGCTTTCTCGCTCAAAACCGATACCTGGGATTGCAGCTCGTCTTGCGTGCGGTCGCCGGGGTCAAATCTCGTGCCGTACAGGAAAAACTCAACGTTGCCCTTGGCACCATGAATGGGTGACACGCACACATCGACCGGGAACAGGCCCTTGGCAGCAAACAGCTCGATTACCGCAACAAGCGTGTCGACACGCACGGCGGGGTCGGTCACGATACCGCCCTCGCCCACCAGCGCAGCCGGCGCCTCAAACTGCGGCTTTACGAGCGTGCAAAACGAGCCCGAAGGCTTCAGGCACGCCAGCACGGCATCGACGATATTCGCGATACTCGTAAACGACACATCGCACACGGCCAGGTCGATAGCGCCGCCGTAGCCGAGCTCGGGCAACTGCGTTACATTCGTGCGCTCGTGGAGCGTCACGCGATCGTCTTGGCGCAGCGACCAATCAAACTGGGCACGGCCCACGTCGACCGAGACAACGGTCGCAGCGCCGCGCTTGAGCAGGCAATCGGTAAAGCCGCCCGTGGAGCAGCCCACATCGAGGCAGGCAAAGCCCGTGGGATCGATACAAAACGCATCGAGCGCACCCTCGAGCTTAAGGCCGCCGCGCCCAACGTACGGAATGCGCCCCTTAACGTGCAGTGGCAGGCCCGGCGCCACCTTGAGCCCCGGAGAGGTCAAACGCTCACCGCCGCTCGAAACCAAGCCCGCCATAAGAGTGCGAAGGGCATCCGCGCGATCGGCGCAGATGCCCTGTGAAATCAGTTCGTCATCGAGACGCACGCGTTTCATGAATGCCATCAACCATTCGTATCCGGAGATGCAGCCTGTCTATCTTGGGACTCGTTTGCCGCATCCTCATCGTATTCCTGCTCGAGCTTGTCGGCCTCACGCGGCGTCAGCTCAAACTTGTCGACCATATCGACCGCTCGGGAGCCCAGCTCAATCGCCTCGTCAAACAAATCGAGCGAACGCTCCAAGGACGTATCCTTGGAGCGAACGGTGGCGATGATCTGGTCCAGGCGATCCGAGATCTCATCGAAGTTGCGGACGGAACACTCTGGCATGGCTACTCCTCGACGGAGTCGGCCTCGACGGCCCCAGCGGCGTCCGCATCCTCGTCAAGTACACCGGCGGCAGCCTGAGCAGCAGCGACCTTGTCGGCCGCCTCGGCAGCCTGTGCCTCCTCGCGAGCGCGATCCTCGGCCAGCAGCTCTTGGTACAGGTCCTCGCCCGGCAGTTCCTCGCTGCGAGCGATCTTACCCAGCACACCGTTGACAAACGATGCGGACTGGTCGGTACCATAAGCCTTAGCAATCTCGACCGCCTCGTTAATGACGATGGCGTCCGAGACCTCCTCGTCGGTGAGGAAGCGCATCTCGTAGACGGCGATACGCAGAAGGTTGCGGTCGGCACCTGGCATGCGCATAAGATCCCAGTTCTTGGCGACGGCTCGCAGGGCACAATCGATGCGATCGATGTGCTCGTAGGCACCACGGCAAAGCTCCAGCGCATAGGGGTCGAGGGGACCCTTCGAGATCAGGAAATCGCCCTCGAGGACGCGCTCGAGCGGGCTGTCCGTGGCCTCGGCCTGGAACAGCAGCTGCAGCGCCTGACTGCGGGCAAGCGTGCGCCCGCGATAAACCTTAAGGCTCAAAGGTTACTCCTTGGGGAAAACGAGGCCATCGATGCAAACGTCAACGCGCTCGACCTCGACGCCCACCTGGGCATCGATGGCGGCGACCACGGCGGCGCGAACGGCCTCGGCGAGTTTCTTGAACGGATAGCCAAAGAACACCACGACACGCACGGTGAGTGCGAGCTTGTCGCCGACGACCTCGGCCTCGACCGCCGGCTCGGAAGCCGGGGCCTTGGACGAGAGCATCATGGAGACAAGGTTGGTGGCAAGGTCCTTGACGCCAACGGAGGCGATGCCCTCGACATCCGACACGGCGCGCGAGACGATGGCGGTCAGAACATCGGGCGAAATGCCGATGCCGTCAATCTTGATTTCCTGGGGCATGAGTCCTCCTAGAAGAGTTGGTTGCTAGACGCGGGAGACGAACTTGCCGTCGCGGGTGTCAACCTTGATGACCTCGCCCTCGTTGAGGTACATGGGGACCTGGATGACAGCGCCGGTGTCGATCGTGGCCGGCTTGGTAGAACCCTGGACGGTGTCGCCCTTAAAGCCCGGGTCGGTCTGGACGATGGTGGTCTCGATGAACATCGGCGGGGTCACGCCCATGAGCTCATCGTCGGCAAAGAGCAGCTGGCAGATGTCGTTCTCGCGCAGCCACTTGGAGTTCTCGCCCACCATGTCCTCAGGAACGGGAACCTGCTCATAGGTCTCATTGTCCATGAAGATGTAGTCGGCGCCATCGTTGTAGAGGTACTGGAACTCACGGGTGGTGAGCATAACGCTCTCGAACTTGGTGCCGGCGTTGCAGGTGTTCTCGACGACGCGGCCGCTCTTGATGTCGCGGGTCTTGTAGCGCACAAACGCGCCGCCCTTGCCCGGCTTGACATGCTGGAACTCGACGATGGTGTAGACCTTGTCCTTAATGCGGAGACCGAGGCCGTTCTTGAAGTCGGCGGTAGAAATGGTAGGCATAGCAACCTTTCTTGTTATGGGCAGAACGCACAAGCGTCCAAATTACATACGACCGGAATTATACACTTGCAGGCGGCGCCTGCAGCGAGCGCATAAAAAGAGAACGCGGGGCGCCCGAATTGCTCCGGACGCCCCGCCCCAAAAATCTATCGAAATGGGCTAGCAATCGATGACGTGCAGGTCGTGCGGGGTCTTGGTGAAGGGCTCATAGCCGTTCTCGGTGACCACGCCGTAGTCTTCCAGGCGCACGCCGCCCACACCGGGCAGATACACGCCGGGCTCCATGGTGATAACCGAGCCGACCTCGATAGTGTTCTTGCTGCGGTTGAAGTTGGGCAGCTCATGGATGTCGATACCGACGCCGTGGCCCAGACCATGGTTGTAGTAATCGCCATAGCCGGCATCGCCGATGATCTTCTTGGAAAGCTTGAAAATGTCGTTGCCCTCGACGCCCGGATGGATGGCGGCGACGCACTCCTCGTGCGTACGGCGCACGAGCGCGTACAGGTCGAGCTGTTCCTGGGTAGGCTCGCCCATCACGACAGTGCGCGTCATGTCGGAACGATAATCGCAGTAGCCCGCGCCGTAATCCATGAGGACGAAGTCGCCCTTCTCGATGACACGGTCACTCGGCACGGCATGCGGGTTGGCGGTGTTGGGACCGCTCGCCACAATGGAACCGAAGGCCAGGCTGTCGGCGCCGTTGGCGAACATAAAGTTCTCGAGCTCGTTGCGAACCTGCTTCTCGGTCATACCGGGTTTAATAAAGCCGAGCATATGCTGGAAGGCGGCATCGGTGATCGACTGCGCATGGCGCATGAGCTCGATCTCCTCGGCATCCTTGATGGCGCGCATCTTGCGGATGTCGTCGTGCATCAACGGCAGCATGCAGGCGACAGAGCGGTCCTCCAGGCCGCGCTGAATGCCCTGGTAGAAGTTAATCTGCATGTCATCCTCGACAGCGCAGACGCGGCACTTGTTGGCCGCGATCTTGCCGGCGACCCAGCCGGGAATGGTGCCCTCGTCCATGTCGTAGACCCAGGGGCTGCCGGCGGGCGTGTTCTCCTCAAAGCTGTTGAGGTAGCGCGAGTCGGTGTGGAACAGGCACTGGTCAGCCGTAATAAACGCGGCGTGCGGGAACTCGAAGGTGTAGTCGAAGACGCCCTTCACGCCCGTGAGCCAACGAAGGTTAGCCTCGTCGCGCACCACGATGGCATCGTAGCCACGCTCGACCATCAGGGCACGGACACGCTCGATACGACCGGCAGGACCGGCAGCAAACTCAGACATGCAGTTTCCTTTCTTGTTGTCTCTATATAGACGGGACGGGTCTCAACCGAACGACGGAATCGCATGCGATCCGCAACCGATTGAAAACCCGCCCCTCAACATGATACGAAAGACGATGGATGTCAATAAATCTTAGAGAAGTTCTTTGCGAGAAGCCAAGTAGGCGTGAACATGGCGCTCAAGAACCTCGTCCTCAACGCTCGTTAGACGAATGGCGCCGAGTGCCGCGGGCAGCGGCAACATGCTACGGTTTGAGCGGGCAAACTGCTGCCTGCGGAACTCCTCGATATATGCGACAGGCTCCAGATCGAAGGCAAGTTCCTCGATACCAAAGTCCTCCAGGCAGTCATCGACCTCAAAGACGTAATCGATATCAAAGTCGCAGGCATCATGTGCTAGGCGCGCCTCAAAGCGCATGCCCTCGGATAACAGCTGATAGGCAGGGACCTGCGAAGCGGCATCGCCCAAGCAGGCGCGCAGGGTACGCTCCCCCGTCTTGCCAAAATCGAGCGCATGGCGAGCGCTCGGGTTCGTGGCCATCAGTACGTCCTTACGGGCAGTCTGAGACCATTGAACGGCATTGACGAGCGCGACCTCCTCGCCCGCGAGAATCTCGGGGACGGTCTCAGTAAACTGATTCCAGCGGGACTTACTGCTCGAAAGCATGGTGCCAACAAGCACCACAAAGCCGAGCTTGAGGTCCTCGGGGTCCGCCTCACGAACAAGGTCGAGGTCACACACGACCAAGCCCGGTTCGGGACGGAACGCGATAGCGGGAAGCGCATTGGCCGACGAGGCGACGAGCGGCTTCATGGTCGTCGCGACCGTGAGCATGGCGTCGAAGGTCGTCGGCAACAGCGCGCACTCGGTTCGGCCGCACCACTGGTTGGCGCACCAGCTAACAACCGAGCAGGTTGCGGCATCGCCAACGGCGACAACCAGATCGTCGCAGGTAATGCCGTTGGCAGACAGGGCGCCAAACATAGCATCAGCATCAGCCAGCGTGGCACCAGCAGGCGAAACCTCGAGGACTAGCGGCGACACGGCAAAACCGGCGTCGACCAGCGCATGCTCGACGACTTCACCAAAACGCTCGGATGTGGCGGTGTTCCAAACGACCATCGCGCGCTTAGGCTTGCCCACGGCCGAGGCAAACATACGCGACAGTTCATCGAACGCACCCAATCCGACACGGACATCGACGCTGCGGTTTTGGAAATTGATCAGTTGACGGCGAATCATAGCAGCCCACGCTCCAAAAGCATCTCGGCACAAAGGTAGGAAACGTCCCCGAAGGACTTGTTGCGAATATCAAGGGTAAGGTCGGCGGCCTGGCGATACAGCGGACGGCGATGCTCAAACAGGCGCGCGGCATGCTCAGGCGAGCGAAAATCGGGGCGCGTGTCGGACCGACGAATCTGGCGAATCGAATCCTCGAAGTCGCCCTCGAGGTACACACACGTACCCATTTCGTGCATCAGCTCAATATTCACCGGCGTCTCGACGATACCGCCACCGCACGAAACCAACAGGCTACGCTCGCTTTGGAGCGAACGGAGCGCCGAGGTCTCGAGCTCGCGAAAACGATCCTCACCCTCGGTCTCAAAAATCTCGGTTACCGACTTGCCGCAACGGCGCACGACTAGGCGGTCGGTATCGATAAAACGCCGCTTGAACATAGTGCCGACGTTGCGCGCGAGCGTCGATTTGCCCGCGCCCAAAAAGCCGATAAAGAAGATATGGTCGCAGCCGTGTTTGGTGTGCTGGGACATGACGAGACCTATTCCTCGCAGGGAAGGTCGCGCAGGGCCCGGCGCTCAAAGATACGGAAGATCTGCGTATACCACAGGTCCTGCGTCGCCTGCGGCTTAACCAAGATGGTATCGACGTCGGCGAAATTGCCGCTCCACACGTCCGTGTAGAGCTGATCACCGATCAGCACCGCCTCGTTAGCCGTGGCGCCGAGGCGCTTAAGACCCGCCTTGAGGGCAAACGGTGCCGGCTTCATGGCGTGGCTGATGGCCTCGAGTCCCAGCTCGCGTGCCGATGCCATGACCTGGTCGCGATGCCAGTTGTTGGACACCATGCACAGCTTAAAGCCTTTGGCGCGGGCGGCATCGAGCCAAGCGGAAACCGCGGCGGGAACCTGCTCGGTGTCGCGCGGCACCAGGGTGTTATCGCGATCGAGCAGAATGGCGCGTTTGCCGTCGGCCCACAAGGTATCGAGGTCGATGCGATCGACCGAGGCAACGTATCGTTTGGGGCTAAAAATCCTCATGCTAATTCCAAGACTGTTGATGCTCTTCGTAGGTTTGCGAGAAGTACTCCTCGTCCTGCGTAATGTAGAAATACAGGTCATCGGAGTCGGTCGGCTCAAGCGTGGCCTTGAGTGCCTCGAGCGACGGAGAGCAGATGGGCGTGGGCGGCAGACCCTCGTGTTTATAGGTGTTATACGGACTATCGCTCTGCAGGTCGTCGGCGGTAACCTCGCCACCGGTGACATACATCATGGTCGCATCGCTGTTGAGATAGCGCAGACCGTCGAGCTTGCCGGCAAGGCGGTTGTAGAAGACCGAGGCCACATGCGCACGTTGATCGGCGTTGAGGCCCTCGCGCTCAACGATAGAGGCCAAGTTGACGATGTCGTAGTCGGACATCTCCACACCGTAGCGTTCCTTGATCTTGGCTTCGCAGCTCGCAAAGTCAAACGACTTGTACTCGGTCTTAAACTGATCGAGCATAGCGCGAATCACGCCATCGGCCGTCGGCGAATCACCCAACGAATAGGTCTTGGGGAACAAGAAACCCTCGAGCGAGTCGTTAGCGGCGCCCTTAAGGAAGCTATAGTCGTCCACGTAGTTGGAGG
This sequence comes from Collinsella sp. CLA-JM-H32, assembly GCF_040098165.1. Classification (NCBI taxonomy): domain Bacteria; kingdom Bacillati; phylum Actinomycetota; class Coriobacteriia; order Coriobacteriales; family Coriobacteriaceae; genus Collinsella; species Collinsella sp. CLA-JM-H32. Next base: position 13,757 of record NZ_JBBNMZ010000007.1, on the reverse strand, counting down.
CCTTGGCCTGGTTGAGGAAGTCTTCCTTAGAGATGCTGTCGTAGGCCTGGGCCACACGGTCGGCGACTTGATCGACCGTTAGGCCCTCAGGGATAGTCAGCGCATTGGAGCCCGCGTTGGGGCCTTCCATGAGCTGCTGAACAACCTTGGTCGCATCCATGAGTGTGGTGAACGAATAAGTACCAGGCTTGAGCGACATATCGGCGTTGAGCTTTTTCACCGCCGCATAGTAATCCTTGGGATTTTCGACGATATGGTTCTCGGAGAGAATCGAAGCGATGCTGTCACCCGAGGCACCATCGGGAATCGTGATAGTAACCTGCTGGCCTGCAACGACTTTCGCACCCTCACCGCCAAAGAAGCCCTTGACGGCTGGCACGACAAAGAAAACGATCGCGACAAGCGCAAGCACGGCAACAACGCCACCGATAATCATAGGCACCGGGGAGCTTTTCTTTTGAGCACCGCGACGAGCATGCGTGTTGTAGCTCGAGCGGGTCGCCGGAGCAACGCCATGCGAACCACGAGCGTGATGCGAATGCGATTGGGGGGCCTGCGTTCGCTGGGTAGGTGCCTGCTGCTTAAAGCGGGTGCCGCCTGCAGGCTGGGCCGTACGAGCAGTGGGCTGCTGAGCCGCGTGAGAAGCCGAATGCTGTACCGAACGAGCAGAAGGCTGCTGACCCGTCCGTTGAACAGGTTGGGCCGAACGAGAGAAGGACTGCGCCGGGCGCGCGGCAGGCTGAGCTGCGCGCTGCGTCGGCTGTGCCGGACGCTGGCCAGGCTGGGCAGGGCGCGACGCCGGCTGCTGTGTACGATTCGGCTGGCGCGGATCGGAAGCACTAGGCATGCGAAACCTCCTCGTTTTTACGATCGAGCCACGTCTGCAAAAACAGGCTGGCGGCAATCATGTCGATCTTGCCCCTCATCTGCTTTTCGTTGAGTCCCTGCTCGCGCAGGATACGCTTGGCCTCTTGCGAGGACAGACGCTCGTCCTCAAACTCCAACGGAAGATCGAGCTCGTCGGCAATCTTTTGCGCCACAGCGGCAACGCGCTCGGCCTGAGGGCCGGGCTCACCGGCCATGGTCAGGGGACGTCCGCTTACCAGGATGTCGGGCTCATAGTCCTCAACCAGGTAGCGGAACGTCTTGGCCATACCGGTGACCTCGGCAGCCGGAAGCACCTTGACAGGCATCGCCATCTTGCCATCACGGCTCGAGACGGCGATGCCAATCCTGGTCTCCCCTATGTCCAGCGCGAGCGCAACCACAGCGACTTCTTAGATTCTTAGGCGCCGAGCGCGGTCTTAGCGGCCGCGAGGGCATCGGCGATGCCGGCAGCATTCTTGCCACCGGCCTGGGCCATGTTGGGACGACCGCCACCGCGACCGTCGACCAGACCCGCGATCTGCTTGATCACGTTACCGGCGTGGAAACCGGCCTTGACGGCGTCATCGGAGCCGGCAGCGAGCAGGGCCGGAGTGCCCTTCTCAGTCACGCTGGCGACGACACAAGCAACAGGGCCGGCGACCTTCTGATGCACGGTATCCCATACGTTGCGCAGGTCGGCAGCCTCAAGGCCCTGGAGCTCAGCGACAACGAGCTTATAGCCGTCGAGCTCGACGGCGCCCTCGATGGCGCTGGAGATGGCGTCGGAGGAGCCACCGGTCAGAGCCTTCTTGAGCTTATTGGACGTCTCGCGCAGCTCGGCCTGCAGGTTCTCCACGCGAGCGGGAACCTCATCCACGCGGCACTTGAGCGCAGTAGCAGCGGCGTCAACGAGCGCCAGGCGGTCGGCCATGTAGTCGAGGGCACCCTTAGAGGTCACAGCCTCGATACGGCGGACATTGGAGCCTGTGGAGGACTCGGAAATGATCTTGAACAGGCCGATCTCGGCGGTGTTGGCAGCGTGCGTGCCACCGCAGAGCTCGCGGGAGAACGGCTGGTCCTCGGCGCCCACGGAGACGACGCGGACGACATCGCCGTACTTCTCGCCAAACAGAGCGACAGCGCCGGCAGCCTTAGCCTCGTCGATGCCCATGACACGGGTCACGACCGGCTTGGAAGCGAAGATCTGCTGGTTGACCAGGTCCTCGACAGCCTTGAGCTGCTCGGAGGACAGGGCCTCGAAGTGCGTGAAGTCAAAGCGCAGGTGCTCGGGCGTCACCAGCGAGCCGGCCTGGGAGACGTGCTCGCCCAGGACCTGCTTAAGGGCAGCGTCGAGCAGGTGCGTGGCGGTGTGGTTGCGGCGCAGGAAGCCACGGCGCTCGGCGTCGAGCGCGGCGGTAACAGCGGCACCGACAGCCAGCGTGCCCTCGGCAACGTGCGCGACGTGGGCATACAGGCCGTTGTGGTTCTTGGTGTCGGCAACGGTCAGAACAACGCCCTCGGCGGAAAGCTTGCCGGCATCGCCCTGCTGGCCACCCATCTCGGCATAGAACGGGGTGCGGTCGAGCACAACCTCGACATCCTCGCCGGCGGCAGCGGACTCGACGGACTCGCCGTTGCGCACGATGGCGACAACCTTGGCGCCCTCGATCACATCGTTGTCATAGCCGTCGAACTCGGTCGCTGCGACCTTGTCCGAAAGCTCGACCCACACGTCGTTGAAGCTGCCCCAGGCGTCGCCCTTGGCATTGGCGCGGGCGCGGGCCTTCTGGTCCTCCATGCAGGCAGTGAAGCCGTCCATGTCGACGCCGTGGCCAGCGGTGCCGGCGATCTCGACGGTCAGATCGATGGGGAAACCAAAGGTGTCGTGCAGTTTAAAGGCGACATCGCCCGGAAGCACGGCGCCCTCGGCAAGCGCTGCCAGGGCCTCGTCCAGATAGACGCGGCCGTTGTCGAGCGTCGTGGAGAAGCGCTCCTCCTCGGAGGCGACGATACCCTTGACGAGCGCGACATTCTTGAGCAGCTCGGGATAAGCCTCGCCCATCTGAGCGTTAACCTCGTCGATGAACTTGGTCAGGAAGGCGCCCTCGATGCCCAGCAGGCGACCGTGGAACACGGCACGACGGAGCAGGCGGCGAAGGACGTACTCGCGACCCTCGTTACCGGGAAGGATGCCGTCCGAGATCATAAAGTCGACGGCACGGGAGTGGTCGGCGATGATACGCAGGGAGCGGCTGGCGCCAGAGTAATCGTCGGCGTCATAGGTCTTGCCGCTGATCTCCTCGCCCAGCTTGATGAGATGCTGCATCAAGTCGCCGTCGTAGTTGGCGGTCTTGTGCTGCATGATGGCGGCCATGCGCTCCAGGCCCATGCCCGTATCGAGGTTGCGGTGCGGCAGCTCCGGCATGGAGCCGTCCTCCTGGCGGTCATACTGGGTAAAGACGAGGTTCCAGAACTCCAGGAAGCGGTCGCAGTCGCAGCCGGGCTTGCAGTCGGGACTACCGCAGCCGACCTCCTCGCCCATGTCAAAGTAGATCTCGGAGCACGGACCGCAGGGGCCAGTGGGGCCAGCGGCCCAGAAGTTGTCGTCCTCGCCCAGGCGGGAGATGTGGTCCTCGGCAACGCCCAGAGAACGCCACACGTCGTGGGTCTCGTCGTCCTCGGTAAAGACGGTAAAGTACAGGCGGTCGAGCGGCAGCTTGAACTCCTTGGTGATGAGCTCAAAGGCCCAGGCGCAAGCCTGCTCCTTGGAGACGCCGCCGAAAGAGAAGTCGCCGAGCATCTCGAAGAAGGACAGGTGACGGCCGTCCTCGCCGATGCAATCGATGTCGTTGGTGCGAACGCACTTCTGGCAAGAGATCGCGCCGATCTCCTTCATGGTCTTTTTGCCCTGGTAGTACTCCTTAAACTGGTTCATGCCGGCGTTGGCAAGCAGCAGCGAGGGATCATCGGGGACGAGGGACGAAGAAGGATAGAGCTTAAGACCGCGCTCCTCAAAGAAGTTGAGGAACTTGGAGCGGATCTCGGCCGTAGTCATTGACGGGTAGTCAGCACTCATAGAGGGAATCTCCTCGGTTTCACATCGAAACAGTTCAAACGTAACGATATTACCATCCCACCGCGCCTGTGCAAAAAAGAGGGTCGCCAAACAGCGACCCTCCAGCGAAATTGCATGTTAGCACGTATGAATGTTAACCCGAATTACCCCGCTAGTTGTCGTCATCGTCCATGGAGCCGTCGATACCGGTTTTGGTATCGTCGTCCGAGTTGGAGTCATCGTCCTTGGCAAAGGGGTTCTTGAAGAAGCCCGTGGCATCGGGCTGCAGACCAGAGAGCTTAATCCAGGGATTATCGAGCTCGGGCTTGGGCATGGCCTTGGCCTCGGGCGCAGTCTCGTTGCCGATGAGCTCGGACTCGTAGATGAAGGTGTCGTCGCCGAGCGCGTCGTAGGCGGCGACCGGGTTGCCAGCGGCATCGCGGTACGGCGTGCCCTTAAACACGGCACCGTCATAGGCCACAAGCTGGCGGCCGGTCTCATTCTCGAAGTAGTACAGGAAGATACCCTTGAGGGCCGCACAAAGCGGGATAGCAATAATCATGCCGATGGGGCCCATGAGTGCCGAGCCAATAACGAGCGCCGTGAGGCTCATGATGGGATGCACCTGCACCGAGCTCTGCATGACCTTAGGCGAAATCACGTTATCGGTGACGTTTTGCGCGATCATCGTCACGATGAGCGTCCATAACGCCAACATGGGGCTGAACATGAAACCGAGCACTGTGGCGATTGCTGCGCTCACCCAAGGACCGACGACCGGAACCAAATGTATGATGCCGGTAAAGAAAGCCATGAGCGCCGCATACGGATGGCCGATGATCATAAAACCGATAAAGGCGAGGAAACCACCGCAGATGGACGTCACGACCATACCGCGCATGTAGCCGCCGACAGAGCGAGAAAGGATGGCGACCATAAAGCGGTACGAGGTCTCCTTCTCCTGACCGATGATGGTGCAAATCTCGTGGTGCATGCGAGGGTAGTCGCAGGCCATCCAGTACGCAAGCACCAGACCAAGGAAGATCACGAACAACTGCGAGGCCGTATTGGTGATGAGCGGGAACACACCGCGGCCAAGCTCGGCAGCAATCTGAGACACATACTTCGATGCCACGGCAACCAGCGACGAAAGATTATCGTCCAGATACTCCTTGAGCGGTGTGTTGTTGAGCGTCTTGGCATGCGAGATCATCTCATTGAGATCGCCACCCGCAACACGAAGCTGCTCGGGCAGGCGGCTCAGTACTTCCATGATCTGACCAAAGAGAATCGGCGACAAGATGCAAACGACACCGACGAGCACGGCAACAACAACAATAAGCGCGATAAGCGAACCGATGCCGCGATTCACGCCATGGTGCTCGAGCCAGTTGGTGATCGGGGACATCACAAAAGCAATGATGGAGCCGACGGCAAGAAACTCAATAACCGGTGCCAGGATGCCCATAAGGTTAAAGATGACAGCAGCAATAACAATGCAGCCGACAACAGCCCAAATGCGCAGCGTCAGAATGCGGGTGTCGCGCAGCACGCGATCGGTTTGTTGGGGGTGCTCACTCATGAACGAATCATCACTCCGTCGGGGTCGATCTTGTCCTGAATCTTCTTAAGCGTGCGGCGCAGCAGACGCGAAACCTGTACCTGAGAAATACCCAGCTTCTTGGCGATCTCGATCTGGGTCATGCCCTTCACAAAGCGCAGCTCAATCACCTCGCGCTCGCGCGGCGAGAAATCACGGATGGCTTCCTCGATCACTAGGCGGTCATCGGTAAAGTCGAGCTCGTTGTCGTCGTCGGCGTAACGGTCGAGAATCGAGGGGGCATCGTCCGAATCGGACGCACCAGGAGCCTCGATGGGCACCGAGGTATAGGCCGAAGACGATTCCATGGCCTCCAGCACCTCATCGACCGTCACGTCCAAGTACTCAGCGATTTCCTCAACCTTAGGCGAGCGCTGTAGCTCGTTGGTGAGCTTATCGGTAGCCTGGTTGACCTTGGCCGAGAGCTCCTGCAAGCGACGGGGCACGCGCACGCTCCAGCCCTTGTCGCGGAAGTGACGCTTAATCTCGCCCAAGATGGTAGGCGTGGCAAACGTGGTGAACTCGAGTCCGCGCTCAGGGTCAAAGCGGTCGATAGCCTTGAGCAGGCCCAAATAACCAACCTGCATCAGGTCATCGAGCGGCTCGCCGCGGTTCTTAAACTTGTTGGCAAGAAACCTTACCAGGTTCATGTGGGACATGACGAGCTGCTCGCGTGCGTCCGGGTCACCGGTCTCTTTATAGCGACGAAACAGCTCGCGGGTTTTCTCCTTGTCCCAAGCGGTCTTACCGCTCCGGGAACGTTCGGTCATATTAGATATCCGCCTTGAGGTCGAGGGAAAGCGTCAGGGGCGCCGCAGTCTTTTCGTAGGAGTCGCACACGCTCGCCAAAATGAGCTCGGCATACACAGCGGCCTGGTCATCCTCGTCGACGGTGGCCTGGTCGCCAAAGGTAAAGGTCATGCCAACGTGAGATTCGTCGACATCGAATTTGATGGTGATGTCGTCGCAGTCGACCGCGGTGCAACCAAAGATGAAAGCCTCCTCGGCAGCCATGCGGATGTCCTCGATGCGATCGACAGACATAGAGCACAGGGCACCAACGTTGGCTGCCGTCATGCGCACAAGGCGAGCGAGACGCGGGTCACCAGCAACGGTCAGCGTGATAGGGCAGGTTGCTTCGCTACTCATCGCAGGACTCCTCAGAGGTCTCAGCGGGCGTATAGGTGTAATACTGAGCCGGCTTGGCTACAGAATTCTGAGCCACATCCGCGCCATCGGCGGCCTCGTCCTCGCCAATTAGGACGCGCTCGGTAGGCTGCTCGGCCTCCGCAGCGGCAGCGGCGAGCTTGCGATCGGCATCGGCTGCAGGAGCCTTCACCTTATTGAAGAGCTTCTGCACAGCACCAGCGGCAGAGTCAGTCACGCTCGACACAGCATTGCTGGCCTCGGCCATGCTGCCCGTAACCTCGGAAATGTCGCGAACCACGGCTTCGACCTCTACGAGATTGGAGGTAAGGGCATCAACTGCCGTCTTGCTCGACTTAAGCAGCGGCTCCATCTGGGCAAGCGCCGGCGTAAGCTCATCGACAGCGCCATCGAGCTTTGCCACCACAGGCTGAGCCTCGGCGATGGTGTTGTTGAGGTCGTTCACGGTCTTATCGAGCGAGTCGACAACATTGCGGGTCTTGCGCAGGGTAAGCGCGAGCTCAACGATGGCCCACACGCCGGCAACGGCGAGCAGCAGCAGGGCAATCTGAATGGGACTCATACAAGCCTCCCAAAGGAATCGATATACAGACGGTTTCCATGGTACCCCAAAGGGGACCGAACATGCCAAGAGCAGCAACGTGGGACAAAATTATCAGCAGCTACTTCGGTGCATTCCCGCTGCGGTCACGTTCACTTTGCTCTACGCGCCATTCTTCCCAACCGCGGCCGGCAGGCTGCCAGAACGCGCCGCGCTCCAGTCCCTCGGGCAAATAGCGCTGATCGACCCAGCCTTCGGGATAATCATGTGGATACTTATACATACCGTATTCATCGCTGCCCGGGCGATGGCGATCGCGCAGATAACTCGGCACCTCGCGAAGCCCACTAGAATGGATATCGGCCAGCGCCGCATCGATCGAAGCCTCGCACGCGTTGGATTTTGGCGCCAAGCACACATAGAGAGCGGCCTGAGCCAGGTTAATGCGGCACTCGGGATAGCCAATGACCTCGGCAGACTTAAACGCGGCATGCGCCACCAAAAGCGCCTGCGGGTCGGCGTTGCCAACATCCTCAGAAGCGTGAATCATAATGCGGCGAGCGATAAACTTAGGATCCTCCCCAGCATCGATCATGCGCGCGAGCCAATAGATCGTGGCATCGGGGTCACTACCGCGCATGGACTTGATGAACGCACTGATGATGTCGTAGTGCATGTCGCCGTTTTTGTCATACGTAAAGCCGCGACGCGGGTTGGCAATCTTCACGTCATCCACGGTGATGGGATAGCGCTCCCCCGCCGCAGGCGCTGGCGTTCCCTCGGTATCGGGACGCGTGACGGCAATCTCGCTCGCAAGCTCGAGCGTCGTGAGCGCCGAGCGAGCGTCACCCGCTGCCAGCGTGCAAATGGTCTTGACCGTATCCTCATCGGCCGAGAACTTTCCGTTCAAGCCCTGTGGTGCCTCGAGCGCACGCTCAATAAGCGTGGCGATATCCTCATCCTTCAGATGTTCAAGCTCCACCACGCGCCCGCGCGACAACAGTGCCGAGTTGACCTCAAAGTACGGGTTCTCTGTCGTAGCGCCAATCATAATGACGGTACGGTTCTCAACTGCATGCAGCAGGGCATCCTGCTGCGACTTAGAGAAGCGGTGAATCTCATCGATGAATAGAATGGTGCGGCGGTCGTAGGTATTCAGGCGCGTCTTGGCCTCGTCAATCACGCGACGCAGGTCCTTCACAGTACCCGTGACGGCGCTGACCTCGACAAACTCGCTCTTGGTATGGTTGGCGATAATGTGGGCCAGCGTCGTCTTACCCGTACCGGCCGGCCCGTACAGAATCACGCTCGAAAGCACGTCGTGCTCGATCGCGGCACGCAACCATGAGCCCTTACCGACGGCCTTTTGCTGGCCCACATACTCGTCGAGCGAATTGGGGCGCATGCGCACCGCAAGCGGCGCATTTTTAAAGGAACGCTCGCGCGTCGAGGCAGAAAAAAGGTCGTCCATAGCCATCCCGTGCATCCATCAAAATCGTTGTTCCTCAACAGTATACCGAAAATATACGAACTACCGTTCGTTAATATAGGTACGATGCGGAAACTTCAGCCCCGGGAACAGCTTGCTCGTCAGCTCACAGAAATAGCCGTCCGTCATGCTCGAAATGTAATCCACTACGGTCTGATCTTTATCATCCTGCCATGCATAGGTGCGATTGTAGTAGGAAAGCTGCCGCTCAATGCGCGAAATGTGATGCTTAAAGATATACGAAGACTCGTCGCCTTCGTTTATATCCTGCAGGCAACGGTCATAGAGCTTTTCGAACGCCTCGCGCAGCTCCGTTTCGGAGTCGCCCTCGATGCCGCCCTTGCTATAGATCTTCTCGTAGTTCTCGCGCTTAGCGCGGCGGATTTCCTCGAACAGGTCCTCGCTCATCTCGATGCGCGGCTTGCCATAGCTGTGCTCGACGATATCGATAGAGGCATGCGTGAGAATCCAGCTGTTGTATGCTCCGCCAAGCCCATCGTCAAAAGCGTCGGGTGACAGCAGGCCCGCCGCAATGGCGTCTTGGCGATCACGCCCCACGTAGGCAAGGATATCCGAGATGCGGACCACGCAGCCTTCGAGCGTCATGGGACGCAGGTGCTCAATTGCGCCGTAACCCGCGGCAATGCAATCCTCAACCGTCTGATCAAACTGTTCAAAAGAGCCCATGTCCGAAAGCTCAAAAACACGCTGTTCGTACTCGCCGTTGTGGCAGAGCACGCCATCGAGCGTCTGAAGCGACACGTTGCGACCGTACAGCGCATCGAGCACGCGGACCGACTGCACGTTATGGAAAAAATAACGACCCGTGCGCTCGTGATAGATATCGTTGAGGAATCGCTCGCCGGCATGGCCGAAAGGCGTGTGCCCCAAGTCGTGACCCAGACCGATCGCTTCAATCAGATCGCAGTTGAGCCCGAGGGCGCGACCGATATCGCGCGCAATGCGCGAGACGAGCTGCACGTGTAGACCACGACGCGACAAGTCGTCGTTGCTTCGAAAGCTAAAAACCTGCGTTTTGCCTGCATAACGGGTGTACGCCGGTAGATGGAGGATTTTTTCGGTATCGCGCATAAACGCCGGACGCATAAGCGTGCCTTTGTCCGCATCGCGATCGACACGACGAATGACCTGGTCGTCGTTGCAACGATACGGATTGACAGTGGCCGAAGCACGATTGGCGGCAATGCGCTCGACGAGCTCGGGCGACAACGCCGAAGGAATACGGTCCATACGTGCCTTGATGGCGGCCGTTTCTTGATTAGTTGCCATGGCATGCTCCTTAAGAACGATGCGCAATCGGTTACAGAGTGCAGCCCACGACCTCGATTATGGCAAAAATCGGCACTAAAAACGGGAGCAATGGCAGGGAGCGCGATTTTGTGAAGAGGCAGGAGAGGGCCAGGGCCAGGAGTGCGACGGCAAATGCCACGATGCCACCCATAGGGTCGAGCGTGCAAAGCGCGAAGAGTGCTTTGGCGTCCCCCATGCCAATCCCCGGGGCTTGACGAAGGCGCCGCCAGAGCGACTCAGTAAGCACAAGGGCAAGGTAGACGATGACCGCAAGACCGGCATGATCAAGTGCAGTGTTAACGCCCCTGTCGAGCCAAACGCCTGCTAACGCCGCCACGGCACATGCGCCGGCAAGCTCATTGGGAAACCGCCGCTCACGGGCATCAATCCACGCGCCGGCAAAGATGCAAATCCAAAACGGGATATAGATCATCGAAAACCTCCTTGAGCAGCTGCTCAAAAGCAAAAACCACCACAAAGGTGCCTGTCCCCTTTGCGGTGGTTTTGGTGGTGGTTATTTGGCGCCTTGCATGACCTCGTCAAGGGTAACGCTGACGGCGTGCTGCGTCGGGACCCAGTCGACCTTCAGGAACAGCGCGGCCACCGTGATGGGGATATAGCTGAACATAAAGATCGGGAAGGTAAACAGGTTAGTCACCAGACGCCACTTTTGCGCGCAGTGAATGTGCTTGTACTCAAAGATAGTCGTGAGCAGCGCCAGGATAAAGAAAGTCAGATACATCATGGCGAAGGTCATAATGAGCGAAGCGGCACAGGCCTGCATCTCGACTTCGGTAGCCAAAAAGCCGTGCGAGAGTCCACCCACGATCAGGAACGTCGCATTGGCGAGCATCGAGATGAGCGACAGCAGCATACCCGGGGCGATCGTCATGAACATGTCGTAGGCGGCAAAGCGATGGTAGCGGAAGGTCGACTTGACCAGGTGCTTACCGTAAGTAAAGAACACCTGGTAGAAGCCCTTGGTCCAACGCATGCGCTGTTTCCAGGACGCCTTAAACGTCACGGGTTGTTCGTCAAAGAACTCCGCCGGCGCATAGCCAATGCGAATGCCGTGAATGGCGCAGAACGTGGTGAACTGAATGTCCTCGGTCAGCGTGTGGAACTGCCAACCGTGCATGCCCTCGATAACGCTGGCGGAGATGAGGTAGCCCGAACCCGAAACAGCGCAGGACGTCTTGCAGATATTACGCGCGTTGTTGAGGAAGCGCGCCTCGCGTAGATACCACGTGGCATTAGCAGCCGAGATCCACGAGCTGCCGAAGTTCTTGGAATTGCGATAGCTCGTGACCACATGGAAGCCCTGGTCAAAGGCATCATTCATCTTGGAAACATAATCGCGGGAGATAACGTTATCGGCATCGAAGATAAAGTAGCCCTCAAACGTGTCGGGATACTCGTTGAGAATGCGGTCGAAGCCAAAGTCCATGACCCAGCTCTTGCCCTTGCGGGCCAGGTCATTGCGCTCGTAAACAATGGCACCGGCCTCGCGCGCGAGCTGCGCCGTGTTGTCGGTGCAGGCATCGGCGACCACGAAAACCTCGATGAGCTCGGACGGATAATCCTGGTCCTTGATGGAGCGAACGAGGTTGGCGATCACGGCCTCCTCATTATGCGCCGCGATAAAAAAGGCATAGCGATGGAGTTTTTTGGCCTTGGGAGGCGCGACCTCGCCACGAAGAGCGCCAATGACAAAGAAGACCACCTGGTACAGAAAGCAGACCGTGAGCAGCGTGACGACAATCTGGTTGAAGATCACAATGGGTGTGTTGGTTTGTAAAAAGGCGAGCATGCAGGCTCCCAGCAACGCGTAACGTAAACAATCGTATATCTTACCGCAGGCTTACCGAGTTCAAGAAACCACCTAATACTGGCTAGGCTTCGAGAAGACCGAGCTGCGGAACGATTTCATCTCCAACGGCCGTGCGACCGAGCGAGCGCGGGGCCAGGTCGTCAAGAACCGCGGCAAGATCCCACGGCAGCTCATCACGGCACTCAATGCGCTCCCCCGTCACGGGATGGTCGAATGCGACGCGCCAAGAATGAAGGAATTGCCTGGTCAGACCCTGATCGGCACGCGCATCGCACTTACCGTAGAGCGGATCGCCCACGCAGGCGTGGTTGATATGGCGCATATGCACGCGAATCTGATGTGTGCGGCCCGTAAACAGGTGGCACTCGACGAGCGTATAGCCGTCGTCGAAACGCGTGGAATCGAAGCGCTCGAGGACCTTAAAGGTCGTGATGGCCTGACGGGCAAAGGGGTCGTCCGAAATCGCCATCTTGACGCGGTCGCGCGTCGATCGGGCAATACCGGTATTGATGGTGCCCTCGTCCATGGCGATGTGCCCGTGGACAAGCGTGATATAGCGACGATCGAGCGTGCGCGTGCGAATGAGATTTTGAAGCGCGCGCTGTGTGTCGTCGTCCTTGGCCGCGAGCATAAGGCCAGAGGTATCGCGGTCCAAACGATGCACGATACCGGGGCGATCCTCACCCTGCACGGTCCCCAGATGGTCGATGCCGCAGTGATAAACCAGAGCATTGGCAAGTGTGCCGCTCTCATGGCCATGGGCAGGATGGCACACCAGGCCACGCTGCTTGGAGAGCACAATGAGGTAGTCGTCCTCATAGCGAATATCGAGCGGGATGGCCTCAGGAATCACATCGGTCGGATCGTGAGGCTCGGGCAGATCAACCGAAATACGGTCGCTGGCTCGCAAGGCGTACTTTTTAGAGAGACAAGTCTCACCGTTGACGGCAACGGCGCCTCCCTCGATCAGATGAGCGCAGGCAGAGCGCGTAGGGCAGCCGTCATTGGCGCCCAGATAGGCATCGAGACGCTGGCCAGCGCAATCGTCGGCAACAAGGATATGGATGTCGGCCATTAGCGCTCATTCCTTTCGCGAATCTTGCGGGCACGCTCCCCACGCTGCTTGGCTTTGCGCTTGGCGCGTGCCTCATCACGGGCATTGAGCTCGGCAGTCGCATCAACTTCGCGGGCCGCAGGGCTCAAGAACATGTAGCCGATGAGGGCGAGCACGACGCCCGCGGTAATGCCGATATCGGCCACGTTAAAGACAGGGAAGTCGATGAAAGTGGTGGCAATAAAATCGGTCACAAAGCCAAAGGCCAAACGATCGATAGCGTTGCCGATAGCACCGCCCGCAACCATCGCCATGCCCACAACCTCAAGATGGGCGAGCTGGGGTGCACGAACGAGGTACACGGCAATAGCGATAATGACCGCCAACGCCAGCACGGCAAACGCGATGCCATGCCCCTCGCCTATGCTAAAGGCAGCACCGATATTGCGGACAAACATAAAGTCGATGACACCGGGGATGACAGTCACATGCAAAGCGTCGCCCACGGCACGAACCGAAAGCTTGGTCAGCTGGTCAACAAGCAGCACAACCAGCGCCACCCCACCAGCAACACCCAACCGCCAACGCAAAGGCGGCGTCATATCCGCAGAACGACCCAAATCAATCCCCTACCCTCAAGATCATCGAATTACGTTTAATGCAATTAATCATCTTATATTGACCAGCAACGAAATAGCCGGTGATTCGTTACCGACAGACACTATGACCCAATCCGAGGGCACTAAAAAGATAGGAGCCCCCGCTCGTGACCGCGGGTCGGGGCTGCGACAATGATGTTGAAGTGCCATAGGCGCAGCCGCGCCGCAACGAGGTTGGGAGGC